>JBHHZX010000198.1:0-7683 GCA_046758265.1 Phycisphaerae bacterium | reverse complement strand
GTCAGTCGTCGGCCTCCCCGGCAAGTTGCCGGGCACTTCCGCGGCGCCCCCCCCCCCAGTACAGCGCGGAAACCGTGCGCAGCGCCTTGCCAACACCAATGGTAATCCAGCCGCCGCGCTTCCTGGAAGCGGAACGCGCGGAATCCGATAATCCCATCCTAGCTGTCCCCTTTTTCAACGGACTCTTAGCGCTCGGCTCGCGGATTCCGGCGCGAGTGTTCCCAGGCAGGACAGGCACACCGCATTCCTGTAGTATGCCAGCACTCTTTTCGCGTCCGCCGCGTTGTCGGGACCGACATTGAGCTTCTGCCAGCGGATGAAACAGGGTTGGGTAACTGATGAAGATGAAGTGCACGCACGTCGCCTTGCAAGTGCGCGACATTGAGCGGTCAATCGCGTTCTACCAGCGGTATTGCGGGATGCGCGTGGTGCAGGATCGCACCGATAGCTTCCGCGTGGTGTGGATGGGCTGGGGCGAGCAGCCGCCCCGCTTCGTGGTCGTCCTGCTCGACACCCCCTACGAGATCAATCAACAGCCGCCGTTCCAACATCTCGGGATGGCCGTCGCCGACCGCGACGGGGTGGACGCCATCTATACGCGGGCGAGAGCGAACGGAATCGCCAAGCTCTGGCCCCCCACCGACGGCGGCCCGATCGTCGGCTACTATTGCGGCGCGGCCGATCCGGACGGCAACATGGTCGAGTTTTCCCACGGTCAAAGCCTCGGCTGAGCCGGTTGCAACGGCTCGCCAAAAAACCGCTGTGCTGAGGACAGGGCTGCGGGGCGGCGGATATGCTGCCCAGGGTATGGTCGTCAAGTGTGGGAATTCTTCGTGGAGATTTCGTCATGAACGAGTCACGCCGTTCTTTTCTGCGCAAGGGATTGGCATTGGGGGCGCTCGGCGTGCTGGCGCTACGCGACGATGCGTTGCAGCGTGTGCAAGCCGCCGTGAACGCGGCAGGCGGACGCTCGCCGGAAGACCTGGCCCCGGATGAGGATTTCTGGTTCGCGGTGCAGCAGGCCTACACCGTCGACCGCAGCATCATCAATCTCAACAATGGCGGGGTCTGTCCGTCGCCGCGGGTCGTGCAGGAGGCCATGCGGCAACACCTGGAGTTTTCGCATAACGCCCCGTCGCGGCATTTGTGGCAGATTCTGGACCCGCAGGTCGAGACCGTGCGGGCCAAGCTCGCCCGGGCGCTCGGCTGCGGGCCGGAAGAAATGGCGATCACGCGGAACGCGAGCGAGGCGCTCGAAATCTGCATCTACGGCTTCGATCTCAAAGCCGGCGACGAAGTGCTTACCACAGATCTCGACTACCCGCGGATGATCAACACGTTCAAGCAGCGCGAGCTCCGCGACGGCATCGTCCTGAAGAGCGTGCCGATCGAGGTGCCGGTCTGCGACATGGGCAATGTGGTCGAAGCGCTCGCCAAAGGAATCACTCCAAAGACCAAGCTCATTCTTTGCTGTCACGTGATCTTCGTGACCGGGCAGATCTTCCCGGTCCGCGCGATTTGCCGGCTGGGGCGGCAGCACGGCATTCCCGTGGTCGTGGACGGAGCGCACGCGTTCGCGCATCTGGACTTCAAGCGCGACGACCTGGAGTGCGATTACTACGGCACCAGCCTGCACAAGTGGCTGTGCGCACCACACGGCACCGGCTTTCTTTACGTGCGCGAAGACAAGATCGAATCATTGTGGCCGCTGATGGCCGCCGCCGAGCCACGCAGCGCGGATATTCGAAAATTCGAAGAAATCGGCACGCACCCGGCGGCGAATCGCCTGGCGATCGCCGAGGCGCTGACGCTGCACAACGCCATCGGCCCGGCCCGCAAGGAGGCTCGCCTGCGCTACCTGCGTGACCGCTGGGCCAAGCGCCTCATCCAGGACAAGCGCGTCAAGCTCTTTACGCGGCTGGGACCCGAGCACGGCTGCGCACTCGCCACCATGGCGATCGACGGCAGCGACCACGGCAAGCTGGTGCAACACCTGTGGGAGCAGCACCGCATCATCACGGTCCCGATCGATTACGCCAACGTCCAGGGCATGCGCGTTTCGCCGAACGTCTATACGACTCGCGAAGAAATTGATATGTTCTGTGCGGCGGTCGAAGAGGTGCTGGCCAACGGCCTGCCGGCCTGAACGAGCGGCCTTGAAGCGTCACAAGCCGGTCGCCGCTTATAATGAGTATGCAGGAGGCCACGGATGACCAACGAGTTTACAGGCATATTCGAGCAGGACGGTGACTGGTACATCGGGTATTGTCCCGAGGTGCCCGGCGCCAACGGACAGGGGCACACACTCGAAGAGTGCCGAGAAAGCCTCGCGGCGGCGATCCGGCTGATCCTCGAGGATCGACGCGAGCAGGGTCTGGCCGGTGTTCCGGCCGACGCGATCCGTGAGACAGTGGTTGTCCGGTGAAGCGCACGGCGCTCCTGCGTCACTTACGCCGCCACGGGTGCGTCTTGAAACGCGAGGGTGCCAAGCATTCTCTTTGGATGAACCCAGCGACCGGCGCCGCGCAGACCGTGCCACGACACAGCGGGATCGTGGAGCGACTCGCAGTAAGGATTTGCGACGGGCTCGGCACTCCCCGCCCCTGAGCGACAGACAGACTCAACGCAGACGGACCTGAAACCAACGAGGCAAGGACGTCACATGGCGAATCGTGAGCTGAACACCGATCCGTTGCCTGCTACACATCGCGCGGGCTTCGAGCAGTTCGCCAAGGCGCTGCTTGAGCTGGCCGGCGACAATCTGCTCGGACTGTCCGCGTTTGGCGGCTGGCTGGTCAACGACCCGTTTTTCGAAGGCACACCCGCTCGCAGCGTCGCCGTGCTGCGCGGCGTCGATTTGAAGACGCTCGATCGGCTGGCATCGTCGGGCGCGAAATTCGGGAAGCAGAATCTCCGCGCCCCGCTCATTATGACGCCGGAGTACATCAAGGCCTCCTGCGACGTCTTCCCACTGGAGCTGCTGGAAATCCAGCAGTTGCACTCATTGGTCTGCGGCGAGGACCATTTCGCCGAGTTGACGTTCGAGCGGAAAGACGTGCGTCTGCAATGCGAACGCGAGTTCAAGGGCGAGCTGATCCAGCTCCGGCAGGGTCTACTGGCAGCGGCGGGGCGACATAGGTTACTCGGCGAACTCTGCCTCGCCGTCACCGAACGCACGCTGCGCATCCTCCGCGGCGTGTTGCACCATGCAGACCCGTCGGCGATGGCCAAGCAGGCGCGGGACGTTGTCACTAAGGCTGCGACCACCACGAACGTCAAGCTCGCCACACTCGAAGGGCTGGTCACTGGCGGGCAAGAGCCCGGCCTCTTGGAGTTCGAGGGGCTTTATGCTGAGGTCGAAGCCCTCGCCGCGTACGCCGACGCGTTGCCGGGTGCGGCGCCCACGGGGCAGCAATAAGAGCCTATCCCACAACTGTGGCACAGGTTTGTAACCTGTGTGTTCACCGGTTGAAAACCGGTGCCACAGGGGTTATGGGATGGGCAATAAGTGGGACGATTCGGAGAATGACACGGAGTTGTAATGTTCAGCTTCGAAATGCACCGCTAGCATCGACGAATAGAGTGATGATGCAGGCATGTTCCCAAACCGTCCGAAAGGTCGGGCGTCTGTTGGTGCTCGGCACGCTGGCGGTAGCGGTTCCGCTGTCGAGCGGCGGCCCGGCTGACTTCCCCCCGCCGCGCGACTTCGTCGAGGACCAAGCGAGCGTACTCGACGCCGGCGTCAGGGCGCGGCTCAACGGATACCTGGCCGAGTTGCAACGGAAGACCGGCGTGCAGATGATCGTTCTGACGATTGACAGCACGAACGGGATGGAGATCCGCCAGTTCGGTCATGAGCTCGCCGAGCACTGGAAACTCGGCCAAAAGGGCAAGGACAACGGTGTGCTCGTAGTCGTCGCGGTGCAGGACAAGCGCGGCACGATAGAGGTCGGCTACGGTCTGGAGAGTGTCCTGCCGGACGCATTCGTCGGGGCGGTCGGACGGCAAACGATCCGGCCCGCGTTTACGGACGGAAACTATTCCAAACACGTCTACGACGGCGTGCTGATGCTCGCGAACAGGGTGGCCAGCGCGGCCGGCGTCAAGATAAGCGGAATGCCGCAGCGGACCGTGCAACGCGCGCGTTCGCGCGGAAGAGGCGTCGTCCCGTGCTTCGGCTCCCTGATGCCGCTGATCGTGATCATGATCGTGTTCAGCGCGCTGTCGCGCCGTCAGCGCGGCTATCGCAGGTGGGGATACGGGTCGTCGCATTCCCTGCTGTGGATGATGTTGTTCGGCAGCATGCTAGGCGGCCGGCGTTATGGCGGCTGGGGCGGCGGGTTCGGGGGCGGTGGCTTTGGCGGGGGCGGTTTCGGCGGCGGAAGCTTCGGTGGCGGAGGCGGCGGGTCGTTCGGCGGCGGAGGTGCGTCATTCTGAGAGCAATCCGATGTCCCAAGTGCGGCAACGAGATGTTCGGCCGTTCTCCAAGGTTCTGTGGAAACTGCGGTGAGGCACTTGTCATGAAAAAGCGATCCAGCGTGGCCGGCGTCCTGCTGGCCTTTCTCATCGTCCTGGTTGTGTTTGCACTGATCGGCGGCGGGTGCGCCGTTAGCGGCTACAACAAGGCCATCCGCTTCGACGAGAACGTCAAAACTGCCTGGGCGCAAGTCGAGAACGTTCTCCAACGCCGCTACGACCTGATCCCCAACATCGTCGAAACGGTCAAAGGCTACGCGGAGCACGAGCAGGAAATCTTTACCGACATCGCCAAGTCGCGCGAGAAATACTTCCAGGCCGGTGACCGTGGCGCCCGCATGGAAGCTTCCGCCGGTCTGGAGCGGGCCCTGTCGCGGCTGCTGGTACTGCAGGAACGCTACCCGGACCTCAAAGCGCAACAACAGTTTCAGGCGCTCATCGTCGAACTCGAGGGCTCGGAAAACCGTATCGCCGTCGAACGTAAACGCTACAACGATGCCGTCAGAGCGCTTAACGCCTATCAGCGCAGCGTCTTCGGCCGAATCTACTGCGGCTGGGCCGGCGTCGAGGCGGCTGAATACTTCGAGGTAGCAGCAGAGGCCAAAGAGGCCCCGAAGGTCAAGTTCACCGACGACTAGCATGCGCGGCCGACGAGACGTTGGCGGCTACGCCGGGTGCCATGGGCAGATCGAAGGTCTGCCCGTGTCGGTAACATGTTCAGCACGGGCAAACCCGGCTTTGCCGGGCCTGCCCATGGCACCCGGCCGGCTGGGCCGACGTCGAGGCGGCTGAGTATTTCGAAGTCGCCGAAGAGGCCAAAGAAGCGCCGAAGGTCAAGTTCACCGACGACTGACGGCAACGAGAGTAGCGGCCGGTCTCCGTGCCGGCCGCCCTCAAATTTCAATGAATGCCCTCGTCCACCGCCAGTCGCGCCAACACTGCACAAGCTCGGTACGCACGGGATTGTTGACGATATAGGTCAGCACCTTCTCCGCCGTCTCATCGACGCGGCAAACGTGATCATGGCCGGACCGCTGCCACAACGGTGGCCTGGCGCCCCAGCGCATGTACTGGCTCGTGGTGTACCCCTTGAACGACTGGAGCCAGTCCCCCAGCGGAACGCCCGAACCAACGGGCGAGAGCAAGACATGCAGATGCTCCGGCATCAGACAGTATCCAAACAGTCGGTACCCTCGCAGTTCGCAGCTCTTTTCGACGCTCGTGCAGATCATCTGAGCAACGCGCGTGTCGCGGAACGGTGCGCCACGGGCAGCGCAAATCGTTATGTGGATCTTTGCGTCCCCCGCGTAGTCGAATTCCGGCAGGCGCACCGCCCGGCTTTCGCCGCAGGTGCGCAATTCGCGCACAGATATGTCCCTTCGTCGCGGTGACATTGTTCACATCCTACGCCCGGCACAGAGACCGGCCGCTACATCTCCCCACAGAGGGGGCGTTCCCTCCGATCCCTACTGTTATTCATCTGCTTGTGGATCAAGCTGCGACAGGTCCTCCTCGACGACGATCTCGCCCTTCGTGGGCTTACGTTTGCGTTTTTTGCCGGCGGCTGAACCCCCCTGCTCCCTCCGCGTCGCTTTCGGCCGACGCCGACCCGCCGCAACGTCCTCCTCGAACGCCCGTTTGCGGCGGAGGATGTGATGATAGTGCTGGCCGAAGCGATGGGCTTCGTCGCGAACCTGCTGCAACAACCGCAACGCCTCGTTATTGCGGGCGAGCTTGAGCGGCTTTGAACGGGCCTGGACGTAGACCAGCTCCTCGCGCTTGGCCAGCGAGATCACCATCGCCGGCTTGACGGCCTGGCCGCCGTCGGCCGCCACCGCGCTGTGCATGTGCTCAAAGGCCTCGAGCGCGGCATGAAGCTGCCCGAGCCCCCCATCGATCACGATCACATCGGGGAACAACTCCTCAGCGATCGCCGCGTATTTGTAGCGCCGGGCGATCACTTCACGGATCATCGCGTAGTCGTCCATCCCCGCGACGGTCCTAATCTTATAGCGGCGATAGCCGCTCTTGAACGGTTTGCCGTCGATGAAGCAGATGAGCGACCCAACCGAGGCTTCGCCCTGCAGCGTCGCGATGTCGATGCCCTCGATAATCCGCGGCGGCTCGGGCAATTCGAGAAGCTTTTGCAGCTCGTCGAGCCCCGCCTGCGGGTCGATGTAGAAAACCTCCGGCTGGACATCCTGCTCCACGCTGCCACTGAGCGAGAGCGACTGGATCGCGTTGATCCGGTCGCGCAGGACGGCGGCGTCTTCGTAGCGCTTGTGCTCGGCGGCCTGCTCCATCTCGTTGATCATTTGCCGCAGCAGCACGCTGCGTTTGGACTTCAACAGCTTGATCAATCGCTTGATATCCTCTCCGTAGGCTGGCCTGCTGATCCGGTCAGCACAGGGAGCGGTGCACTGGTTGATCGCATAGAGCAGGCAGGGACGGAAAAAACGACGTCGATCGTCGTCGGCCGCGATCTCCAATTCGCACGTGCGAAACTTGAACACCTTCTGTAGCGCGTTAACGGCGTCGCGCAGCCCGGCGACGTTCGTAAACGGACCGAAGAGCTTGCTGCCCTTGATCCGCGGCTTACGGGTCACGTAAACCCCCGGAAAGTCGCCGCTGGTGGTGATTTCGAGATACGGGAACGTCTTGTCGTCTTTCAGGCGCTCGTTGTAAGGCGGCTGAATGTCCTTGATCAGGCGGTTCTCGCTGAGAAGCGCGTCAACTTCGGTCTCACAGTCGAGAAAGTCGATGTCCCGCACCAAACCGGCCATGTGTGCGATTTCCGGGCCCCGCGTGCTGAGCAGGTCGGCCGAGTCCTGGAAGTAGCTCGAGACGCGCGCACGCAAGTCGCGGGCCTTCCCGACATACAGCACGCGGCCGGCAGCGTCTTTCATCAGGTAGACGCCGGGCGTCTTGGGTAGGTGCGCGATCTTCTCGCGCAGCTTGGCAAGCAGTGCATCGTGCGTGTCAGCCATGAGGGCCCGATTATAGTGTCGGACCGCGTCCAGTTCCCGTGGAGCGGGTTGAACCCCGAGCAGGGACATGCCGAGCGGTCGTCATTGCCAGCGGGGACCGATAATTCGCACGCCGGCGCCTTGCAAACCGCCGGGCGCGCTGCTAGAAACCCCCTGAAAGGGAGCGGTTTCGCGCCGCACTAGGTAGCAGCGGCGTCCATGGTGACCGCTCCCAGAATCG
>JBHHZX010000197.1:0-7731 GCA_046758265.1 Phycisphaerae bacterium | reverse complement strand
TGGCGAACAACAGGACACCATTGCCCTGTGGCGCATGCGGAAGCGAGACGACGCCGTCGAACGCACTTGGCAAGCCCTGCTCTCCACCGCCCCGACGCCGCCGTTGAGCGAGGAGGACCTCGTCGGGTGAAGCGGCGCGACCGGCCCGTGGTGAGCGCCGGACTCGGAGGTCCGGCGCTACAGGGCTCTCGGCATCTGCCGATAATCAGCCGACGCCCACTATCTGTGGATAATCAGCCGGCACCCATAATCTGTGACTTCGCGCCCGCTCTGGCATCGAGTTTGCCCCACTGCTAGCCGATGAAGACCGATGGCGGCCGGGTGAAGGCCGCCGCCGCTGCGCCGGTCCCCAGGGAGGAGCGCTGTGGGCACGATATCTTCCGGTATAGGCCTGATTTCCGGCCTGGATTACGAAAGCATCGTCGAGCAGTTGATCGCGCTCGAAGCCCGCCCGCGCGATCGGCTGCTGATGCGCATCGGCGACATCGACGCGCAAAGAACGGCCTATCTCGACATTTCTGCGCGTATTAGCGCGTTTCTCTCGCGAGTGAGCACACTGGCCAGGCGGAGTTTCTTCACGTCCAGCAGGGTCAGTTCGTCCAACAGCGACGTGCTTAGCGTTACGGCCGACGAAAACGCCGTCCCCGGCTCGTATGACTTCATTGTCCGGTCGTTGGCGACGACCCACCAAGTCGTCAGTCGCGGCTTTGCTACTGCCGACGCCCAACTCTCGCCCGGTCTGGTCACGATCGAATCGGCCCGGGCGCGGGTCAACGCCCAGACGCGACTGGATGAGCTGAACGGCTACAACGGCGTGCAACGGGCATCCTTTCAGATCATCGACGGGCAGGGCAACGAGGCCACCGTCAACCTCAGCGACGCCGTCACGCTCTCTGACGTGCTCGACCGAATCAACGAAGCCCCGGTGAACGTCAGCGCGGAGGTTCGCGGCGACGGGCTGGTGCTGACGGAGACCACCGGCGGGGCACTGCGGGTCCGAGAACTGAACGACGGACATGTCGCGGCCGATCTGGGTTTCGGGCCCGGCAGGATGTTTGACGCGGGCGGCCGGATCGAAGGGAACACGCTGGTCTATCTTGCAAACACCACGCCGCTGTCGGCCCTCAACGACGGCAACGGGGTGCGCCGGGTGAAAGCCGGCGGCGACTTCACGATCAGCGGCGCGGGCTTCGAGGCGTTCGACGTTGACCTCAGCGGAGTGCTCGTACCGGGAACCCGCATCGAACAGCTCAACCACGGAAACGGCGTCGACCTCGGTCGCATCCGCGTCACCACCGAGGACGCCGGCGGCCAGCGACGAGAATACGAGATCGACCTGAGCGGGCTGAGCACCGTCGGCGAAATCAAGGATGTGATCGAGGGCAGCCTCGAAGGCGTGACCGTCGCGCTGACCAGCAACCGGCTGGTGATCGGCTACAGCGACAACGCGGACGACAAGCTGCTCAAGATCGAGGACATCAGCGGCAACGCTGCCCGCGATCTACGCATTGAAGGCGAGTCCGACGCGGGCCGGATCGACGGTGGCGCGATCCTGCACATGGACACGCTCGCCGACGTCGTCGCTGCCAGCAATTACGCCAGCAGCAACGACGGCAGCGTCACCGCTTCGATCGACGGCACGCGGCTAGCTATCAACGGCGGAGCGACGGTTGAACTCACCGCGTTGAACGGTTCGAAAGCCCTGCTCGACCTGGGTTTCGAGGAAGGCGTCCACGACGGTCCGGTTCGCGGCCGGCGTATCATCGGCGGACTCGACAGCGCGCTGCTCAGTTCGCTCAACGGCGGGCGCGGCTTCGAGCCCGGCCGGATCCGCATCCAGGTCGGCGCGAGTTACGTGATCCTCGATCTGAGCGACATCGAAACGCTGCGGGGCGTCATCGAACGGATCAACGAGGCCGCGCAGGCCGAGGACCTTGGCATCGAGGCCGGCTACGATCACACCGGCACGCGGTTGGTCGTGAGCAGCATCGACGGCCTGGCCGAGATCACGATCAGCGATGTAGCGGGCTACGGGAGTTTCGCCGCCGATATCGGCCTCGCGCAGGACGAACCCAGCACCCGGGTTCGCAGCGACAATCTTCAGCTCCAGTATGTCTCGGAATCCACGCGTCTCGACGATCTGAACAGTGGCCGCGGAGTCGTGCGCGGCACAATCAAGATCACCAATTCGCTCGGCCTATTCAGGACTTTCGACCTCGCGGGCGGAAACGTGCAGACGCTGCAGGACGTGATTGACCTCATCAACGCCGACGAGACATTCGGTGTCAATGCGCGGATCAACGACACCGGCGACGGGCTGGTGATCGAGGACACAGCCGGCGGCGAACTCGCGCTGAAAATCGAGGACGAAAGCGGCACCGCCGCGCGCGACCTCAACCTGCTCGGCGAATCCGCGGGGGGCGTCATCGACGGCAGCTACGAGATCAACATCGAACTTTCCGGTAGCGAAGCGCTTTCAGAAGTGGTCGACCTCATCAACGAACAGGGCGGGCTTGCCAGCGCCAGCATCCTGAATGACGGGACCGACATCGCCCCGTATCGACTGCAGGTATCCTCGACGATCACCGGGTTGGCCGGCGAGCTGCTCGTTGACGGACTGGATTTCACGACGCTCAGCGCGGCGCAGGACGCCAAGGTCGTGCTGGGTACCAACGCCGACTCGGGCGTGCTGATCACTTCTTCGAGTAATACCCTCACCGACGTCGTGCCGGGCCTGACGATCGACCTGGCCGGCGTCTCCGACGAGCCGGTCACGGTGACGGTCAGTCGTGACCTCGACACCGTTACCGAGACATTCCAAGGACTCGTCAGCAGCTTCAACGCCGCGATCGAACGCATCGAAGAGGTCAGCGGGTACGACGCCGAGACCGAGACGCGCGGCATTTTGCTCGGTGAAGGGACTCTGCGAATGGTCGAGCGGCGCCTGGTCCAGATGGTGACGGGGCGGCTGTCCGGTGCGGCCGGCAACTTCCAGCGGCTCTCCGATGTTGGCATTCGGCTTCGGAACGGCCAGCTTGAGCTCGACGAGGAGAAACTCCTCGCCGCGCTCGAAAGCCACCCGGATGAGATGGCCGACTTCTTCGCCGACGAGGAGGCCGGATTGGCCGCATTCATGGAGGAGCGGCTCGAGAGTATTACCGAGGCGGGCGGCCTGATCGATCGTCGCGAGGGCACACTCGAACGTCAGAAGGAACTGATCTACGACCGGGTGGAGGTATTGAACGGGCGACTGGACCGCAAGCGTGAGCGGCTCATGCGGCAGTTCCTGGCCACGGAAGCAGTGCTGGCCGAGCTCCAGGCGCAGCAGACCGCGCTGGCCCAGCTTTCGGCGCTCGCCGGCTCGTTCAGCCCGTTTGGAAGCGGCTCGGCTTGACGGGGATATCGGGCCGTCACCACGATTGGGCGGCTGATTCATACGCGGGTGCAACAGAACCGATACGTCCGGCATGAACTCTTCGGCCAACGCATCCAAGGAGTACCTGAAGAGCGTGGTGATGACGGCCTCTCCGGAGCAGTTGCAGTTGATGCTGCTCGACGGAGCCATTCGCTTCACCTTGCGGGGCAAGGAAGCGCTGGAAAAAAACGACATCGAGGGAGCCTTCAAGGGCTTCGAACGTGCCCAGCGCATCGTGCTCGAACTCAACAACGGCCTGCGCCGCGACGTGAACCCCAGACTCGTGGACCAGATGGCGGCGCTGTACGACTTCATCTTTCGCCGGCTGATCGACGCGAATGTGCACCGGGAGACGCAGGCGGCGGACGACGCCCTGCGCATCCTGCGGCACCAGCGTGAGACCTGGGGGTTGCTGATCGAGAAACTTGCCCAGGAAGCCTCGAACCAGACCGACCCCCAGCCCCCGGTCGATCCCGGCGCTTCCAGTGACGGTGAGGATTCGTCGTTCAGCATCGAGGGCTGACGGATCTGCGCTGCACGTCCGTTGAACCGACCGGGCAAGTCTTGACAAGCGCGTTAAACTCGGTTAGGCAAAATAGTTGGGGAAGATGTGCGTGGCGCGGTTTGGTCTGTCGGCGGGTTGGGATCACTCGCTCCCGGTCCTGCCCCACTTGTCTTGTGCTCGCGCTCCCGGCAAGGAGTTTACATGACACCCACCTGCAATATCGCACTAATCGGTCAGAAGTTTATGGGACGCGCGCACAGCAACGCTTACCTGAAAGCGGACCGCTTTTTCAACGTCCCGATCCGCCCTTTCATGCACACGATCGTCGGCCTCGATCTGATCGCACTCGCACCTTTCGCAGATCGGTGGGGTTGGAAGAAGTACAGCACCTCCTGGAAGGAGGTGGTGAAAGACCCGGCGATCGACCTGGTCGACATCAGTACCCCCAATTACATGCACGCCGAGCAGGCCCTGGCGGCGCTGGCGGCCGGCAAGCACGTGGCGTGCGAAAAGCCGCTGGCGGCTACGCTCAAAGAGGCCCGCGCGATGAAGAACGCCGCCGCCCGGGTTCGCAAGTACGGGACCTTCGTCTGGTTCAATTACCGGCGCTGTCCGGCGGTAGCACTGGCCTATCAGCTCGTCCGGGACGGTCGTTTGGGCCGCATCTACCACATCCGCGCTGCCTACCTTCAGGACTGGGGCGGGCCGCAGACGCCGCTCAGTTGGCGGTTCCAGAAGAAATACGCCGGCTCGGGTGCCCACGGCGACCTGAATGCGCACATCATCGACATGGCTCGTTTCATCACCGGGCAGGAGTTCACCGAAATCTCCGGTGCGGTTTCCGAGACATTCATCAGCGAACGGGAGCTGATCGGGGCACCGCCGAAGACCGGCGGCCGGTCACGCACCCGCCGCAAGAAAACCGCCGGTAAGAGCGACGTGGACGATTGCGTCTTGTTCCTGGCCCGGATGAGCGGTGGGACCGTGGCGAGCTTCGAGGCCACCCGCTTGGCGACCGGCAACCAGAACAACAACATGATCGAGATCAATGGGGAGCACGGGGCGCTCAAGTTCTCGTTCGAGGACATGAACCTGCTGTGGTTTTACGACAACGCCGAGAGTCGGCAGACCGCCGGCTGGCGGCGGATCATGTGCACCTCGGCCGGCAACCACCCCTACGCCGGCGCCTGGTGGCCCGATGCGCACATCATCGGCTACGAGCACACCTTCGTGAACATGGTGGCCGACATGATGGCGGCGTTGGCCGGCGAAGAGCCGATCGTCCCCATCCCGAACTTCAGCGACGCCTACGAAACGCAGCGCGTACTCGAGGCGGCTCTGCTGGCGGCAAAGAATCGGGCAGCGGTGAAAATGGGCGAAGTGAAGTAGCTTTCAGCTATCAACCACAGGAAAGCGTTGACTAACCTCCGTCCCCGCCCCGGTTACGCAAAGGCGTTTGTGGCCTGCTGCGGTCGTGACAGAATCGCCCGTTACGTTTCCGGGCTATGGTGTTCTGTTTCGGTCACGCGGACTCTTTGCGCGCCTTG
Organism: Phycisphaerae bacterium; assembly: GCA_046758265.1. GTDB lineage: Bacteria > Planctomycetota > Phycisphaerae > UBA1845 > Fen-1342 > JALSRY01. The sequence continues at coordinate 2,264 of JBHHZX010000197.1, read as the reverse complement.
TCGGGTCGCAGCAGGTCTTCTTCGCCGCGCACCACTTCGGGGGTAACGACGTAGCTGCCGCGCGGAGTGAGGTCGGGGAGATCATACATATATTCAAGCATGAACTCCTCCACGACGGAGCGCAGCGCGCGAGCCCCGGTGTCGCGCTTCATCGCGCGCCCGGCGATCTCGTCCAGGGCCTCGGGCGCAAACTCGAGCCCGGCGTTCTCCATCTCGAAGAACTTCTGATACTGCTTGACGATCGCGTTACGCGGCTCCACCAGAATCCGCGCCAGGGCTTCCTTATCGAGCGGCGACAAAGCGCAGTGCACCGGCAAGCGCCCGACGAATTCGGGAATCATGCCGTACTCGATCAGGTCGTCGGGGGTAACCTCGTTCAGCAATTCGCCCAGCTCGTGCAGCTCGTCGGTCTGGCAGGGCTCCGCCTCGAAGCCGATCATCTTGCGCCCCAGGCGCTTACGAATGATCTTGTCCAGGCCGATAAACGTGCCGCCGCAGATAAACAAGATGTTGGTCGTGTCAATCTGGATGTATTGTTGTTCGGGATGCTTGCGGCCGCCCTGCGGGGGGACGTTGCTGACGGTCCCTTCCAGCATCTTGAGCAGGGCCTGCTGCACGCCTTCACCGCTCACGTCGCGGGTGATCGAGATGTTGTTCCAGGTCTTGCCGATCTTGTCGATCTCGTCGAGGTAGATGATGCCACGCTGGGCGGCTTCCAGGTCGTAGTCGGCGTTCTGGAGCAGCTTGAGCAGGATGTTCTCGACGTCTTCGCCCACGTAGCCGGCTTCGGTCAGGGTGGTCGCGTCGCCGATCGCGAACGGCACATTTAGCAGTCGCGCGAGGCTGCGGGCGAGCAATGTCTTGCCGCAACCGGTGGGACCGATCAGCAGGATATTGCTCTTGTCCAGCTCGACATCGTCTTCGCCCATCGAGTCGGCGTGGGCCAGCCGCTTATAGTGGTTGTGGACGGCGACCGCCAACGCGCGCTTGGCCAGATCCTGGCCGATGACGTACTGATCTAGAAACTCGAACATCTCGCGCGGCTTGGGGATGGTCTTCAGCAGGCTGCGGCCCCGGTTGGCCCGCCGCCGTTCTTCCTTCACCAGGTTATGGCAGAGGTCGATGCACGAAGCGCAAATGTAGACGTCGTTGGCCCCCTCGACCATCGGGCCGGCGTCGCGCGTCCCTTTGCCGCAGAAGCTGCAGACGTTGCCCTTTCGACTTCGCCCGCCGGATGTACCTCGGCTTCCACTCATTCATTTTCCTCGGCTATCGCGGCGGCGGTGCCCCGCCGGCCCATATCCTTTCGACGTGTCAAGCGCCTCACCTAAACCGATTTTACACCGCGGTGGTCCCTGTTCAAAGTGATTATATCCGCTTCGAGCTCAACGTTCGTCGTCGGGAGTCGGGCCGGACGCCCTGTCTTCAGCGTCATTTTCAACTTCCGGGCTGCGCGCGGGCGAAGGGTCCGACTTGCTCGAGGCTGGCATGGGTGAATCGGCAACCATTCGACCGAGGATTGTAGCGCGCATCGCCTCGTACTCCTGCTGCGTAATCGTTCCCCGCTCACGCATCTCGCGCAAGTCCTGAATGGTAAACGACTCGGTGCGCCTCTCGGCCCGTAACCGCTTTCTGAGCGCGCGTGAGACGGCGATCCCGATCAGCATCGCGCTCACGCCGATGACGCCGATCCATACGATGTACCATAGCAGCTCAGCGGTTTGTGGCATGCCTTCAAACGTGACGCGGTCACGCTTGCCCGGGGCAACGTGACCGCGCTAAAGCCTGCAAGGGGTATTCTGGCCTAGTCGGTCTCTTCGACGTAGCCGCCCAAGGCCTGGTGCACGAGGATGTTATTGCGAACAACCAGCAGGTTGCGGAACGCCGAGATAGTACCCAGCCCACCGTTGTCCGCCCAACTATCGGGCTCGACGGTCTGGATGATGAGCTCGATCAGTTCCTGGATATCGGCGTCATCGCCTTCGCGGCCTGTTCGATCATCCTCCTCATCATCACGACCTGAGCCGCCACTGCCGGTACCCCCGAAAATGTTTTGGCCGCTGCCGCCGGTTCCACCTACTCCCGTGTTCTGCGTGTTTTGCAGGTCCATGTGGGGAGCGCCGCGGAAATTCGGGGCGCGGACCAACAGGTCGCTGACGTCGTAGACCCTGACGACCATTTCCTTTCCGAGATCCTCCGCAGAGGAGATGATCAGCAGCTCGCCGCTGGCCCGGTAGGCGAGCTTGAGGTCGGGTCCGCCGGCC
>JBHHZX010000196.1:0-7760 GCA_046758265.1 Phycisphaerae bacterium | reverse complement strand
AATCATAGATCAGAGCCACGAACGTGCCAATCAAATTCCGACCACGATGCCCGGTCGGGGCCGGCCCGTGATCGCTTCTTGCCGTAGCGTAACCGGCGCCATTGCCGACGCCCGTCCAGCGCGGTACACAGCGCGTGATGAGCGCGCGACCCCCGGCCCGATTTTGGATTGGCCCGTCCGGCTGGAGCTACCCGGACTGGCACGGTACTGTCTACCCGGTGCGCAAACCCCGCGGCTTCAAGCCCTTGGCATTCATCGCCCGGCATTTCAACGCGGTCGAGGTCAATTCCAGTTTCTACGCGATCCCAAAGCCCCGGATGACCGCGTCCTGGGTCCCGCTCGTGCCGGCGGAGTTTCGTTTCGCGTTCAAGCTGACCCGCACGTTTACGCACGAGCCCGACCCGGTTCCGGACCCCGCCGCGGTCGCGGCGTTCGCAGAGGGCCTGCAACCCGTGAAGGAGGCGGGACGGCTCGGCCCGCTACTGATCCAGTTCCCGTGGTCGTTTCGTTATAGGGCGGAGGCGGTCGAGCGGTTGCGGCGGCTGGCGGTGGGCTTCGCTGAGTTTGACCGCGTCGTCGAAGTGCGGCACGCCTCGTGGGCCCAACCGGAGGCGTTGGATCTGCTGCGACAGATCGGCGGCTACTGCAACATCGACCAACCGCGACTGCGCAACTGTCTCGGCCCCACGGAGCACGTCTTCGGCCCGACGGCGTACGCGCGTTTCCACGGCCGCAACGTGGCGAACTGGTTCGCCGACAACATCCCGACCTACGAGCGCTACAACTATCTGTACAGCGAGGCGGAGCTGCGCGAGTGGGTGGCGCGGCTCAACGCGCTCAGCGCGAAGGCACAAAGCGTCTACGTTTTCGCGAACAACCACTACCGCGGCCAGGGCGTCGCCAACGCGCTCGAACTGCGGGCATTTCTGGAAGGCGGCCCGGTCAGTGTGCCAAACGACCTGCTGCGCACCTACCCCCATCTGAAATACGTTGCCCGACCGCCGCGCGAACCGGGCCTCTTTGATTTGAGCGAATGATGTCTTGCCGTCATTCCGAAGAAGCGAAGCGACCGAGGAATCCCGCAAAATCGGACATCCCCGGCAGATTGCTCATTTCGCTCGGAATGACACGTGACCGTACCCGCAATGCTGCAACGCTCTTTAATTTTTGCCGCCGGTCTTGCCGGGCGGCCGTGTCGCCGGCGCTTGCTTTCGCTCGCCGGCCTTGCGCTGCGCGCGCGTCGGCAGCTTGTCAAGGCGCGGTTTGAGCTGTTGCTCGAAGACGTCGTTTAGGGGCTTGAGCAGCCGCTCGCGCTCCCGTCTGATTTCGGCCTCGGCCTTCGCGCGTTGTTCGCCCTTGAGTTTCGTCAATGCCTTGACGCCGTGGTCCAGCCGGTCGAAGTCACTCTTATGGGCGCTCACGTGGGCGTGGGCCTGCTGCTGGCAGCTCTTGAGGATTGACAAGGCCTTTTGCGTCTGCTCTTCGTTCAGTTTGTACGTTTTGATGAAAGCTTTCGTGTACGCTTCCCACAGCGACTCGAACTGGCTCGGCGTCAGCAGCAGAGCCTTCCGCGCCTGCTCGACCGTCATCGGGCCGGTCCAGACCGCTACCACGTGTCCGTCGGCGCGAGCCGCCGCCAGGCGCTGCTGCGTGAGCTTCGCCTCGGCCTGCACGACCGCCCGGGTGAAGTTCGGGCCCTCGGTCAGCTCGCCCTTCTGCAAGCGATCGGCGAACTCTTCGAAGGAAGCCACCTTCTCGCCGTCCCACTTCCCGAACGTCTCCAGCTCCATGTCGGCGCCGCGCACCCGCACGTCCATGCCGACTTCCATGCCGATGTCGCCGGGCGTTAAGGGCTGTGGGTGCTCGCGCCGGTTGAACGTGGCCGAGTATACCTGGATGATCTTCTCCGGCTCCCGCCCGTCCTTGTATCGGCTCGAGAAGATCTCCACGACCTCAGGGAACCAGACGCCGTCGAACTTCGTTAGGCTGCTGCGCGACTCGGACCAACCGTACTTGTCGTGCTCGTTTCTGACGCGTACCGGCGACCAACCCCGCTCCGGGTCGAGCCAGTACGTCCTCGTCCCCGCGCTTTTCTGGACCGTCACGACGTGAAGATCTGCTTCATGCCCCTCCTCGAACTTCCACGCGGAGGGATTGGGGGCGAAGTCGCGCCACAAGAGGTCGTGAATATCTAAGCGGGCCATACCGGCGGCCGCGCCAAGTGACCGGATGTCGTCGCGCACCTCCGGAGCTTGCCGGTAAACGGTCGCACCCTGAAGAGGGTCTTCCGGCCGATACCAGAACTGCTCTCCTGTTTCAAGGATGTAGACCGGGCGCTTTCCGCCGACGGTCGAGGGAGCGCCATCCTCCGTGCGCACGACCACGCCTTCCTCGTTGCCACGCTCGATCAGGATGTGGTCGTTGCCAGCGAATTTCGAAGTCCGGAAGCGCGTCTCCCCCGCGTAGACGTCAAGGACCTGGTCGATAATCGACCATTCTACGCGACCCGTTTGCAGTGCCGCGCGATAGGCTTCCAGCTTTTCGAGCGCCTCGGGCCGCTGCTGTGCAAAGGTTGCACTCCCAGCGCCGACGAGTGAGACAGCCACTCCGACCACGAACGACCGCATAGTGGAGTTGCGCCGAAGGCTGCTTTGAACACTGGGCCGCTGGGCATGGGGTGCGGCGCAGCGACTCGGGGCCGAGCGCACTACGGTGGTGGGCATGTGCCCGACAAGACCTCCTGAACGAATTTAGTCTGGCTATGCACGCCGACAGTGCCTTTCACACACGGAACCTCCGGAATAGAGCAATACTCTTGCTGACCTTCCGGGACGCAATCCCATCTGATGAAGCACGAGATCAGCAAAGGCGTTTTATTCAGATAGCCGTCCTCGCCGATAACAATCTTGGTGTTCTGCTTGTAGTTACAGACCTTGTTTCTTCCGGGACACGTGCCGTCGTCGCAGGCTGGGCAAGCCTGGTTAACGCATCCCTCGCAGGCCAGCTCCCAGCCGTCATACTGATAGCACGCGTAGGCGTCGGCCTTGGCGTGTCGGGCTCCCCCTGCGTAAGCCAGTGCCATCCCCAGGCCCACGAGAGCAACTAGCACTATTTTGCTTTTCATCGTTGGACTCCTTTTGTCGCTAAAACACGGACACCACCACCGTGGTGAATCTGCCTTTCACGTCTTGAACGCGTACGGTTACCGGTGTGGCCAGTGGCCCCTCGCGCGCCTTGGGAAACTCAACTTGGTCAGGAGCCACAATGGTCGCGCGAATATCGGCGCTCGAAGCCTCGGCGCGTACGAGGCACACGGGGCGCGCATCACGGTCAGCAAAGCGGACACGCTTAGCCTCGCCGCCCACGAGGAATACGTTGGAGGGCGTGCCCACCAGGGCCGGCATAGCGTTGACGCGCACGTAGACCGCTGTGTCGGGACGAACGGAACTCGTGGTCCTGAAGACGATATTCGGCGTGCTGACGCCGGGCGCCAGTTCGTCTTTCATAACGCGCACGAGGATCTCGGTAGTATCGGTATCGCGCTGGGCCGCGAAACAGCGCAGCCAGGGGACGTTGACTTCCGGGTTGCCGACGAGTTCGTCGGTCTCTGACACGAACGTCAGCGTTTGCTCCGCATCTGGGGCGCTCGGATCGCCGAGGAGCACCTCGGCGAAATCAAGCGTGTCGGGCTCCAGACTCCACGTTCCGTGAACGTTCACGAAGAGCTCTGCTGTGTACTCGCCGCCCGACGCGCCGACGACCTTGACTATGCGGTGCTTCAAACCGGGGTATAGGCCCGTATCGAGCCTCATGGGCAGGACTAGGAGGCCGTCGGGTTCAACCGATTGGCCATGGTATGTCTCCTCGTCGAAGACGACGCAGTCGCACGTGGATGTGACGGACTCGATCACTACGGGACCCAGGCCTTCATTGACGAAAGTCAGCTCAAGTGGCAGAACCGTGCCCCAGAGATGATCGCCAAGGTCGACCCTGCCAGGCTCGAACCCCACATAGCCGGCCTGGGTCGGGGAATCCGGCGACGAAGAGAGAACCTGATAGCGTCCGGCGAAGTAGGCGCCACCGAGGACAAAAACCAGCACGGCGCCGCGGATGACCGGATTTTTCACGGCGCACCCCCAACAGTGCCCCTAGTCGCTGAAGCCAGCGTCCTTCACTTTCGGTCAGTTTGCCCCCCCCCGGCAGCGCTTGTCAATCAGGTATTCACCTTAGATTCGCAAAAAACTTGCCCGCCAGCGGGACCGATGCGACGCAGGCGCAGGCGTGGTTCGGTAATTCAGGAGGGACGACGGCGCGCAGCGATCCGGGGCACGCGCTGGCCTCCTCCTCGCGGTCGCTGGCAGGTGGCCCCGCCGTGCTGCGGATACGCGAGAAATCCCGTATAATGCAGGTTGCCCAGAGTGGGAGGACAATGCGTCGAAGCCGCTGCGGGACACCTCGTGTGGAAGGCCATCGAAGGCGCGGTAGCCGTGGCGAAACGGTTCGCGGCCAATTCATAGGCATGGAACAGAGATGAGCGACAACCAGCCCCCGGCCACCGTCAGCACGCCGATCGCCCAGGAAATGCAGGAGTCTTACCTCACTTACGCCATGAGCGTAATCATGGCGCGGGCGCTGCCGGACGTGCGCGACGGCTTGAAGCCGTCGCAGCGGCGGATCCTGGTGGCCATGAACGACCTGCACCTGCGGCCCACCGCCAAGCACCGCAAGTGCGCCAAGATCTGCGGCGACACCAGCGGCAACTATCACCCGCACGGCGACGGGGTGATCTATCCGACGCTGGTCCGCATGGCCCAGGAATGGAACATGCGGCACGTACTCGTGGATCCGCAGGGCAATTTCGGCAGCATCGACGGCGATCCGCCGGCGGCCATGCGGTACACCGAGGCCCGCCTGGCCCGACCGGCCGACGAGATGCTCTCCGACCTCGACAAGGAGACGGTCGATTTCGAGGACAACTTCGACGCTACCCGCCAGGAACCGGTCGTCCTGCCCAGCAAGTTCCCCAACCTGCTGGTGAACGGCTCGGAGGGCATCGCCGTCGGCATGGCGACCCGTTTGCTTCCGCACAACCTCGGGGAGATCTGCGACGCGGTGGTCGCAGTGATCGACAACCCCGAGATCAGCACTGCCGAACTCATGAGAATCGTCCCGGGCCCGGACTTCCCGACGGGCGGGGTGGTCTGCGGCACCCAGGGCGTGCGCGAGGCCTGCGAGACCGGCCGCGGCCCGATCACCGTACGCGGCGTCCTTCATACCGAGAAAACGAAGTCCGGCCGCACGCTGATCGTGATCGACGCGATCCCCTACGGCGTGCTGCTGCCGACCATCAAGGACCGCCTGATCGATGCGATCCAGAACGGCACGATCAAGGGCATCGACGACATGCGCGACGAGTCCGGCCGCAAACAGATGGTCCGGCTGGTCATTACGCTGAAGAAGGACGCCAACGTTGACGTGATCATCAACCAGCTTTGGAAGTACACGCCGCTGCAAAGCAACATCCATGCGATCAACGTCGTGTTGGTCAATCGCGTGCCGAGGACGCTGAACCTCAAGCAGCTCATCGAGCACTTTGTGCGACACCGCGTTGACGTGATACGGCGCCGCACGCAGTTCCTGCTGCGCAAGGCCCGCCAGCGCGCCCACGTTCTTGAAGGCCTGATCCTGGCCGTGGCCGACATTGACGGAATCATCCAGCTCATCAAGGAATCGCCGGAGGTCGATACCGCGCGGCAGCGGTTGATGGAGAAATCGCTGCGACTTCGCGAACAGGCGACCGTGGCGCGGCTGTTGCCCGAGGCCTTCGTCCGGCGTGCCACCACCAGCGATCACCATCTGACGCGCACGCAGGCCGACGCGATCCTCGCGATGCAGCTCCGGCGTCTCACCGGGCTGGAAATCGAGCAGCTCGCGCAGGAGTACGCGAAGCTGACGGTGGAAATCGCCGACTACGAGCTGATCCTCAGTGACGAGCGTCGCGTGCTGGACATCATCGCCGAGGACATGCGCGGACTGAAGGCGAAGTACGCCGTGCCGCGGCGCACGCAGATATCGGGCGCCGTGCGCGAGTTCGCGATGGACGAGCTGATCGCAGAGGAAAACGTCATCGTGACCCTCTCGCATGAGGGGTACATCAAGCGGGTTCCGATCACGACCTATCGCAGCCAGGGGCGCGGCGGGCGGGGCGTCCGCGGGACGGACAACCGCGACAGCGACTTCATCGAACACATCCGCGTCGCCTCCACCCACGATTACTTGCTGTTCTTCACCAACCTCGGGCGGGTGTATTGGCTGCGCGTCTATGACATCCCCAGCATGCAGCGCACCAGACGCGGCCGCTCGCTCGCCAACATCCTGACCCTGCAGTCGGGCGAGCGACACATGGCGGTGCTGGCGGTGAAGCAGTTCGAGGAGAACTTCGTCTTTTTCGCCACCGCAAAGGGGGTGGTCAAGAAGACCCCGCTGTCGGCGTTCTCGCGCCCGCGCCCCAGCGGCATTCAGGCCATCACGCTTGACCCCGACGACTCGCTGATCAAAGCCTCCATGTCCACCGGTAATGATCAGATCGTCCTCGGCACGCGGCTCGGCATGGCCTGCCGCTTTAGCGAAGACAACGTCCGCGCCATGGGCCGCACCGCCCGCGGCGTGCGGGGCATCCACCTCAAGCGCGGCGACGGCGTGGTGGACATGGCCGTGATCCGGCCAGGCATGAGCCTGCTGACCGTCTGCGAACGCGGCTTCGGCAAGCGTACCGAGATCGACGCCTACCGGCTCACCCGCCGCGGCGGCAAAGGTGTCATCAACGTCCGGATCACCCAAAAGAACGGGCCGGTCGTGGCGCTCCGGACCGTCACCGATGACGACGCGCTCATGCTCATCACCGCCAAGGGCATTCTGCTGCGGATGTCGCTCGACCAACTCCGCGACATCGGCCGCGCCACGCAGGGCGTCCGGCTGATCCGTGTCGATGACGACGACCGGGTGGTCGCCGTCGCGCGAGTCGCCAGCAAACGTGAGGAGCGGGAAGCCGAGGGCCTCGCTCCCGAGCCCGCGGTGGAGAAGGGCATCGAGGCCGGCGAGGCCGCCCGCGCGCAGCTCGAGGCCGGGGAGGATCAAGTCACTGAAGCCGCGCGAGAACCGCCGAATCCCGACGTTCCGTCTGGCCAATCCGACGAAGCGTCATAGAATGGTTGACAAGGACGGGCTCTGCGTCTCCGGTGCGGCTCGTCGGGCGAGTCCAAAACCACCGAGTGATGGCGTATCTGTCCGGTTTTATCGCGTTTGAAAAGCGAGAGTTCCGATTCGCCGGCAGGCGCGGGGTGTAAGCGATGCCACACATTGTCACTGGTCGTTGCGTTGATTGCAGGTACACGGATTGCTGCGCGGTCTGCCCGGTCGACTGCTTTTACGAGATCGATGAACCGAAGATGCTGGTGATCGATCCGGACACTTGCATCGACTGCCAGCTCTGTGTGCCCGAGTGCCCAGTGCACGCGATTTACGAAGAAGAAGAGGTCCCCGAAGTCTACCAGGAGTGGATCGCCAAGAACGCCGCGCTCTTCAAGACCGGCCGGCAGATCAGCGACAAGAAAGAGCCGCTGCCCGGCGCCAAGACGCTCGAAGAGATTCAACAGCAGGAGAAAGAGCGGGGTTGGGACGTTGACGAGCCGCGCAGCGCCTAGTACCGCGTTTCACAAAAAACGCGACTATGATCGCTGGACCGAGAATCCCTTCTCGGT
>JBHHZX010000195.1:0-7795 GCA_046758265.1 Phycisphaerae bacterium | reverse complement strand
CACAAACCGGGGGTAGACGGCAACGATAAGGGGGAAACTCGAATCGTGTTTCAGCCTATGATTCTCGGCACGAACTCCGATGCGGGCGGAGTGCATGGGGTGCAGAAGGTCGCAGGTTCGAATCCTGTCGCCCCGATTCGCACGAGCGGTTGACCGCACTTGTCGGCCGCGGTGTTCGTTGCATTCCAGCCCTGCTTGCTGCGGACGCTGTCGATGCGGACCGGCACCAGCCGGTCGCTTACCTTGGCCGAGTAGACGCCGCCGACTTTCACTTCGCTCTTCTTCATAGCAGTTCTCCTATCGCTTGCGAGCCGCACCGTGCGGCCCAGGCGCTGGCGCCCCGTGGGGCGCTCGCGTTCGGGTCGCTAGCCGCGCTGCTCATAGAAGTTGATGGACTCGGTCAAGCTGCGGTCGATGGCCTGGGCCGATAAACTAGAAACTAGGGACAGGCACCGTTTTCTCGGCAAGCGGACACGGTGAGACGTCGCACCGGTTCTTGACGGGGGCGGCGCAAATAGGGGCGGCGCACCCGCGGGGCGGTCTCCGCGCCGGGTAGGTTATCGGCAACGGCGGGTCGTTCCCGACCGCCGTCGATTCGGCTCGATTTCCCGCGGGTTGATTCGCATACTTCCCATCGGCGATGTCAGTCAACGGGAGCCGGTCTATGGGCCGTATCAACGGTGCCGCGGCCGTTTCGGCCGCTCGGGTTGAGACACAAATCCAGATGGCCATCCTCTCCAAGGTGCTGCAACACGTGAAGGGCCAGCAGCAGAACGTGGTCAAGCTGATCGAGGGTACGCTTGAAATGGCCCGACACCTGCGCAGCGTCGAGCCCGGCCAGGGAGCGCTCGTGGACGTGTTGGCGTAGGCGGGTGCGCGGCTCCGCCTGCGACCTTACAAGGTCTCAGGTATCGGGCAGCAGTTTTCGATCAGCCAGGTAGTTGAGGACCTCCGCGGCGGCCTCTTGCGGGGAGAGCTTGGCGGCGTCCAGCACGATTTCAGGCTTGAGTGGCTCTTCGTAGGGCGCGGAGATGCCGGTGAATTCCGGGATTTTGCCTTCGCGGGCTTTCTGGTAAAGCCCCTTCGGGTCGCGCTGTTCGCAGACTTCCAGCGGAGCGCTGACGAAGACCTCGATGAACGACAGCCCGGCCGCCTCGTGGATCTTGCGGGCCCGGTCGCGGTCCTTGCGATACGGACTGATGAAGCTGGCAAACGTCAGTATGCCGGCGTCGGCGAACAGCTTGGCGACTTCGCCGAGGCGGCGGATGTTCTCCTCCCGGTCTGCGGGCGAAAAGCCGAGGTTCTGGTTCAGCCCATGGCGGATGTTGTCGCCGTCGAGCACGTAGGCCAGGTGGCCCTGTTCGACGAGCGCGTGCTCGACGGTGAACGCAATGGTGCTCTTGCCCGAGCCGCTCAGACCGGTGAACCAGACGGTTGCGCCCTTCTGCTTGAGCAGGTCTTGGCGATCTTTTCGCTCAACATGTCCCTCATGCCAGGTGATGTTCGTGGCAACTTGCTTGGTCAACTCGACACTCCCTCTCCGGTCTGGAACAGCGGCGTCGACAGGTAACGTTCTCCCGCGTCTGGCAAAACCACGACGATCAATTTGCCTTTGCTCTCAGGGCGGCGGGCTACCTGATCCGCGGCGGACAAGGCGGCTCCGGAACTGATTCCGCACAGAATACCCTCCTCGCGGGCCGCTCGTCGCGCCCACGCGAACGCGTCGTCGTTGGCAACCTGCACAACCTCGTCGATCACGTCCAGGTTAAGAATCTCCGGGATGAACCCGGCGCCGATCCCCTGAATCTTGTGCGGTCCGGGCTTCGGTTCCTGCCCGGCGCGCGTCTGCGTGATGACCGGCGAATCCGTCGGCTCGACCGCAATGCACTGAAACTCGGGTCTGCGGGGCTTGATCACCTCGCCCACGCCCGTGATCGTCCCGCCGGTGCCGATCCCCGAGACAAGGATATCCGCCCGGCCGTCGGTGTCGTTCCAAATCTCCTCGGCGGTCGTCTGGCGGTGGATTTCGGGGTTCGCCGGATTGCGGAATTGTTGGGGCATGAACGCATTGGGTGCGGAGTCGAGCAGCTCTTCAGCCTTCTTGATCGCTCCCGGCATTCCCTCGGCGGCGGGGGTCAGCACCAACTCGGCTCCCAACGATCGCAACACGGTCCGCCGTTCCACGCTCATGCTTTCCGGCATGGTCAGCGTCAGACGCAACCCCTTGGCGGCACAGACGAATGCAAGCGCGATGCCGGTATTGCCCGAGGTGGGCTCGATAATCATCGTGTCGGGCTTGATCTTGCCGGTCTTCAACGCGTCATCGATCATGCTGACGCCGATGCGGTCCTTGACGCTCAGCGCCGGGTTGAAGTACTCGAGCTTCGCGTACACCTCGGCGTCGGACTCGATGATGCGATTGATGCGCACCAGCGGCGTGTTGCCGATCGTTTCCGTCATATCCTTGTACAAGCGTGCCATCACGATCTCCTGCCGAACTTGCCTCGATCGGCCTACCGGGCCGTCGGGTCCTGCTTAGCGGTAAAGTATGCGTCCTGGGAAGCTTGGCTGGACCGCCCAGCGTTTCTCGCAGTTAGGACTTTCGGTATTCTTTTCGGAGCCGCCGAGGAAGTCAAATCACGCGTTGCTGCCGTCTCGCAGGCGCAGCAATGTCGCAGCGTGCAAGGGGCCGACGTCGCGCTTCCGTCGTGGCATGACTTCTTCTATTATCAGCCGGTTCCGATCAGCCGGGAGGGGGTCAGCCTTCGAATCGAATCGCGACGCGACGCGTCACGCCTTGCGGATCGTCGAGTCGCACCACCCGCCCGAGCCTCGGGAGGTTGGGACTCGGTTCGCGCTGGTCCTCGGCAGAAGCGACGTTCACTTCCTTCGAGCCGGTCAACTCGAGCTGTTCGCCCACGCGCGGTGCGTCGCCGGCGGTCGTCAGGAACGCCGCCTCTTCTCTGGTCTGGTCGAGCATCCAGGCGCCGACATGCTGGGCGGCGTGCGGCCGTCGAAACCAGAATGTGAACGTCCCGATCTGTTGTGTCTCGGAGCGCCGGTGGGCGAGCCGTTGTTGTAGTGGTTGCCTCATGGTTCGTTGCGCTGCTAGAGTAAAGCGGCTGGCCGGGCTCTTCCGGGCCTGGGGCAGACTTTAGATTCTTCTATCTGATCGGCATAGCCGCTTCGGTGATTGAGCAAAGCCTGGCGCCTTTCGCGTGGTTTTCCGATGCGCAGAGTGATGGACCTCAGCCCGATCGCCGTCGAACCGGCCCAACTTGAAGACCTCGACTGGGAGAGACTATTCGGGAACACCAACCCGGTCGAAGTGGAAATCGGCACGGGCAAGGCCGGGTTTCTGCTGCGACGGGCGCAGGCCTATCCGCAGCGCAACTTCCTCGGCATCGAGTGGGCCAACAGGTTCTACCGCTTCGCCGCGGACCGGCTGCGACGCTGGAACGTCACCAATGCCCGGATGGTCCGCATCGACGCCGATCACTTCATCCGGGTGCTCTGTCCGCGCGAGTCGCTCAGCGCGCTGCACATCTACCACCCCGATCCGTGGCCGAAGAAGCGCCACCACAAGCGCCGGCTATTCAAGAGGCCGTTCGTGGACGCCGCCGTCGCGTGCCTCGTTGACGGCGGACGCTGGGCGGTGCAGACCGACCGGGGCGAGTACTTCGAGATTATCCGCGATCTCCTGCTGGGTCACCCCGAGCTCCGGGAAGTGCCCTTCGACGATGCGGAGTTTGGCATCGAAGCTTCGCGCGTCGCGACGAACTATGAGATCAAATACCTACGCGAAGGCCGCGAAATCTGCCAGCTCGCGGTCCTCCGGCGCAAAGCTGTGTGAACGGTCGGGCAGGCGTCGGCGCGATCCGCCTGTTCGCGGCCGACACGGCCGTGCCACCCAACAGGGTTTTCCATGGGTGGCACGCCGGTGTCAGCCGTGGGCAGCCGGCGCACGTTGCAATCGTGAAGTGTCTAACCCCTCGCTTGCGCTCCGGGCTCTGGTTGCCGCTCCGGCGCGTAGCTGAAATATGCATCATTCCTTTGGTGGTCGGGGCCAGAAGACGACGTCGTTTTTGTCGCCACGCCGGTCATGAATGCCGCCATCATCGACACCGTTGCCGCCCAGCGAGTAGAGCCTGAAGTCCTCGCCGTCGCGGCGATAGGCGAAGCTCTGGTCGGTGAACGGGTCGACGAGCATCTCGGCGTCGCCGAAGACATCCAGCGAATCCGGATACGTGCCGTACTGTTGGCGATAGGCCTTGAGGCTGGTGATCAGCCGGGTTGCCTGACGGGCGGTCGCGGCGCGCGTCGCTAGATGGTTGGCCCGCCCCAGCGAAGGCACCAGCACCGCCAGCACCGGATTCTGCATCTGGAACGCCGTCGAGCCGACTCTTTCTTCGAGCGCGTCGAACGCCCGCTTCGCGTCGGGGTAGGGCAGCATGGCGGCTTCGGTCAAGGCGTCGTAATGGTGGTTGGCTTGTGCGACCAGGTTTTCGAACCCGATCGCGCCGAGCATAAACGCCGTCACTGTGGCCCTGAGCGGGTTCGGCTCGGGGTCGGCAAAGATTTGCGCTAGGAACTGCACGCCATCCGGAGAGACGCGGTAACGGCCGGCGTCAGGATCCCAGTCGTACGACTGCTGGATAAAGTCGAGCACCATGGCGCGCTCCCCCTGAAACGTCTCCGCGATCGGACGCGGCGGCCGGTACCTGCTTCCAAGGTCTTGGGCGAGCTGGACGTAGTCGATCGACTCGCTGCTCGGGCTCGCGAAGGAATCCAGCAGGCTGTCGCCGGTTTGCGCTTGGATGGCGATGCCGAGGAGATTCTCGATCAGCGTGGGTCCCTGGCTGACCTGCGCGCCCGCCGCCAGGTTATCGAGATAGTTGCCCAGGGCCGCGTCCACTTGGCCGTCGGCTTCGAGGCGCTTTGCTTCAATGATCGCGGCCCGGGCGAGGTGGCGCCTCGGTGAGAGGCTCGGCAACAGGATGCCGATGAGCGTGTAGTCCTCGCCGACCTCAAGCATGCCCCGGTACTCCAGCTCTGTCGCTGCCTGGAAGTTGGCCAGCGCCTCCTGGTTCGCTTCCAGCCACTCGGTAATCTCCGGCGACGCCAGCGCTTCCGGGTCACCCCTCAACGCCGCGTCGTAAAGATCGCGGTCGCCTTCCCACTTGACCAAGCTGTCGATCGCGGCCTCATAGAGCGGGACGGCACTGGGGCCGTCGGTCTCCGTCTGCGCGAGAACCCACGCCACATAGTCAACCGGATTGGCCGGATCGGGGATCGGTACCGGTACGCCGGTGGCGGCGCGGTTGCCGGCGAAGAGCGCCGGTTCCCCGACGCTGTCGGCACTAGGCAGCTCGCCAGCCGCGGTGGCGCTTCGCCGGGCGGCGCTGGCTGTCTCGGCGTCTGCCGCTGGTGCGCGGTCGAGTCCCTCGACTTTCACGCCGGAAACCTCGGCCATCCGTTGCAGTTCTTCCAGAGCACGCTGGACTGCTTCCGCGGACGGTTCGTCTGTGGTTTCGACGGCGGTTGCCGGCGCCGAGGTGGCTTGCTCCAGCAGCGCCAGAATCTCGGCCGGAATACCGCTGCCCACATCAGCGGCCGCTTGCTCGACCTTTGCGTCCTCGCCGGCGGCTCCGTCAGCCGGTGTTTCCTCACCGGCGATTGCCAACTTTTCGAGGTCGATGCGGATTTCGCGACCCCATTTAAGCCTGATGACGAACTGCGGCGGCGTATCGACGAAGGCGAACGTGGCCCCGGGCAGCCATTCGACCGCTTGGCGTTCGATGCTGACGTTCTTCCAGTCGTCGCGGACCAGCAGCTCGCGCACGTCGAATTCGCGGAGTTGCTTGCCACGCTCATCGTAAATGACGACGGCGTGGGCGCCGCCGCCGCGCCGAAACTCGTCGAGCGTGACGACGAAGCGGCCGTCGCCGCGAATCAGGGCGTAAGCGGGTGCGACCTCATTTGCCAGCGTTCGGGTCCAAAGCTCTCGTGCGCGCCTGCTTTCGCCGCCACGATCGAAAAGCGTCGCGTGGCAGCGTCCGGCTTCGCCGCGCTGGGGGCGCCCGGGCCGAATGCGCAGCCGGAAACGCTCATTTTCGGATTGGGCCGAACGCAGTGGACGACGATCGGAGGCCGGCGTGTTGCTCACGACGGCCGCCAAAACTGCAATCGCCAGGAAACAAAAGCGTGTCTTCATGCTTGCTTCCCCACTAGAAGCCGCAACATGACACACATACATCCACGCGCTTCGTACGCGCAGGCGGATGGTCAATAGCTCATGATACCTTCGAAAGTCGTGGTATGTAAGGCTGGGGGCACACCGGGCGCGGCTGGTGGGGCGTGTGCGGATACGAGGGGCGTGAGGATCAGGCGTCTTCGTATGATCCAGTCGGCTCGCGACGTGCCATGGTTTCCTCGAAGGCACCCGCGTCGAGCAGCGAACGGAAGACCTCTGCCAGGTGCGGGTCGAACATCGTCCCGCTGCACCGCCGGATCTCCGCGCTGGCATTCGGCAGCGGCCACGCCGGTTTGTATACGCGCGGGGTGGTCAGCGCATCGAACACGTCCGCCAGGTGCACGATGCGAGCCGGCAGACGAATGTTTGTCCCCGACAACCCCTCCGGATATCCACTGCCGTCCCAGTTCTCATGGTGGCTGCGGGCGATCACGCGGGCGATGTCGAAAAACGGGCGCTTCGAGAGGATCCGCTCGCCGGCAATCGCGTGGACTTCCATCGCTTTGCGTTCCTCGGCGGTCAACGGCCCGGGCTTTTTGAGGATTTCGTCGGGGACCTGTATCATCCCGACGTCATGCAGGATCGCCGAGAAACCGATCTCCTCGGATTCGGCTTCGGACAGGCAGAGCTCGCGGGCGAGGGCTTGGGCGTATTCCTTGATGCGGAGCACGTGGGCCCCGGTGTCGGGGTCGCGTGCCTCGCTGGCGACCGCCAGCATCAGGATCGAGTCCAAGTTGGCCTCTTTCAGCTCCGCTGTCCGTTCCTCGATCCGCTCTTCCAGCGCACGAGAATAGTGTTTGAGGTCAAGCGCTTGTTCGAGCACGGTGTCGCTCAACCGCGCGACCTCTTGATACTGCTCCCGGTAGCGCCGTTCGGCCCGCTTTTGCCGCGAGACGTCGATGATCGTCAAAACGCGATGTCCGGACAGCGGTTCCGTGCTTTCCAGCGGCCGGCTCGAGATGATCACCGGCAACGGCTCGCCGCCGGCACGCGGCAGATAGATCTCCTTTTCTACTTCGGCGTTAACGTCTTGATGGAACTCGCCTTGCAGTCGGCGGGCGTCTTCCGGTGCGTAGAATGCCCAGAAACGACGCCCGGCCAGTTCGTGCGATGGACGCTCCATCATCTGGCAGAGCCGGGCATTGGCATGCAGAATGCGTCCGTCGGGCCCGACGAGCACGGCTCCGCAATGCAGTGCGTCGAGCACGTCAATGGTTGGCGTCAGCGGATCCTTCAGCCTCGAAGTCATCGGTTTCCAGTACGGTAATATCGATCTGTTCGCGACCGAGACTGTAGAAGCGATTGCCGTGAGCGCGCACGGCGCACCCTTGTCGTCTCTCGGGTCGAACGCGGTCCAGGCTTACAACCGCGAGGCGCGGAGTGCGTTTGCGTACTCGTGCTTACGCCTTGCCCGGGCAAACCAGCCGTCTCCGAGTCGCTTGATGGTCGTATCCGCCGGCAAACGCAGCGCTTCGCGCACTGTCGCGGGGCCGCGGGCGTCGAGCGCGGAGACTGCCTGGGCGCCGCCGATCAAGAGCCGCC
>JBHHZX010000194.1:0-7806 GCA_046758265.1 Phycisphaerae bacterium | reverse complement strand
GAAGCCGAGGCCGCCTTCCTCCACCGGCCGCGACACGCCGCCCCAGGCGGTCGATTCTTCGGCGACCATGATCGCGCCGGGCGCTTCCCGGCGAATGGTCTCGTTAAGGCTTTGAATGAAGTGAATCGCCTCCAGGTCCTCGCGACCGCCGTACTTGTTGGGGACCCACTCGCCCTGGTTGCGGCTGTAGTCGAGGTAGAGCATGGAGGCGACGGCATCGACGCGCAGGCCGTCCAGATGCAGCTCAGTGAGCCAGTAGAGCGCGTTGGCAATGAGGAAGTTACGGACCTCGTTGCGGCCGTAGTTGAACAGGAGCGTGCCCCAGTCGGGGTGTTCGCCCCGCCGCGGATCCTCATGCTCATACAGGGCCGTACCGTCGAAGCGGCGCAGCGCGAAATCGTCCCTGGGGAAGTGGGCCGGCACCCAGTCCACGATGACACCGATGCCGTGCTGGTGGCAGTAGTCGACGAAACAGCGGAAGTCGTCGGGCGTGCCGTAGCGCGCGGTCGGGGCGTAGTAGCCGGAAACCTGGTAGCCCCACGAGCCGTCGAAGGGATGCTCAGCGAGCGGGAGCGGCTCGATGTGGGTGAACCCGAAGCGTTTGACGTGCTCGACGAGGCGCGGGGCGAGCTCGCGGTAGTTCAGGACCCCTCCGTCTTCGTGCCGCGCCCACGAGCCGAGGTGCAGCTCGTAAATGGCTATCGGCTCGCGCGTCCAGTCGCGTGTGCGGCGGCTTTCCATCCACTCAGCGTCGCCCCATTCGTGGGTGGAATGGTAGACGCGCGAAGCAGTGCCGGGCGGATGCTCCATGGAAAACGCGAACGGATCGGTCTTGATGCGAATCTCGCCGGTCTGCGTTTTGATCTCATACTTGTACAGCTCGCCCGACTGCAGGCCCGGGATGAACAGCTCGAAGACGCCCGAGCTGCCCATCTGGCGCATCGGGTAGCGCCGCCCGTCCCACCCGCAGAAATCACCGACGACGCTGACGCGGCGGGCATTGGGCGCCCAGACAGCGAAGGAGACGCCTTCGACGCCGTCGATCGTCCGCACATGGGCGCCCATGCATTCCCATAAACGGCGGTGGTTGCCCTCATTGAACAGATGCAGATCGGTGTCGCCGAGCGTAGGCAGGAAGCGGTACGGGTCCTCCTGCTCCCAGACGTGTCCGGTGCTGAAGCGATAGCGGAGCCGGTAGTTCAACGGCGGCTGAGCACCGGGCAGGAAGAGCGTGAAAACCACACCTTCGCCGCGCGACTCCAGCGGGATGGGGTCGTGCGCGGGCTGGATGAGATCGACGCCGACTGCCTCCGGGTGCAGTGCGCGGACCACCACGCCGTCTTGTCCGTTGTGCTTGTGGGGGTGCATCCCCAGCAGGCGGTGCGGTTCGCTGTGCTCGCCGGCAAGCAGACGCTTTATTTCGAGATCCTCAGAGCTGGGTTTGGCTGCTTTGTGCTTCAATGTGAGCTTTCTTCCGTCGGTTTCGTCAGGCTTCTTCGTAGCTCAGAAGTATGAGCGTGCGGGCCGGCACGGTGAGCGCTGCGAGCTCGAGCTGGCGTTCCTCGCGCGGGCGCGCAGTGTTCGCCAACTCGCGCCAGCGGCCCGGGCTCTCGAAGGGGGGCAGCGTGAACTCGCACGACGACCCGCCGCCGTTGACGATCAGCAACAGCGTGTCGCCGCTGATCAGTCGTCCGCGTTCGTCGACCTCGTCGGTGGCCTGCCCGTGGATCAGCATTCCGAGGACGTGGCGGGCGTGATCGTGCCAGTCGGCCTCGGTCATCTCGCCGCCTTCCAGGCGAAGCCAGGCCAGGTCCTTCCCGGAATCGTCCGAGACGGGGATTCCGCGGAAGAAGGCTCGGCGGCGCAGGACGGGATTATTGCGGCGAATCGCGAAGACGCGGTTCGCGAACTTGAGCAGATCGCGTTGGCGTTGGCCAAGATCCCAGTTCACCCAACTGATTTCGTTGTCCTGACAGTAGGCATTGTTGTTGCCTTTTTGGGTGCGACCCATCTCGTCGCCGGCGGTGATCATCGGCACGCCCTGGGAAAAGGCGAGGGTCGCCAGGAAGTTTCGCTTGATGCGTTCGCGGGTTTGAACGATTTCCGGCTGGTCGGTCCGACCCTCAACACCCCAGTTTGAGCTCAGGTTGTCGTTGTGGCCGTCGCGATTGTCTTCGCCGTTGGCCTCGTTGTGCTTGTGCTCGTAGCTGACCAGATCTTGCAGGGTGAAGCCGTCGTGGCAGGTAACGAAGTTGACGCTGCCGAAAACGTGGCGTCGTTGTCGCCCGTAAACGTCGCTGCTACCGGACAAACGATAGGCCAGCTCGGCAATTTGCCCCTCGTCGCCGCGCCAGAACCGTCGCACGGCATCGCGATACTTTCCGTTCCATTCGGCCCAACCGCGGGGGAAGTTCCCAACCTGGTAGCCGCCCTCGCCGAGATCCCAGGGCTCGGCGATGAGTTTGACCTGGGCCATAACGGGATCCTGCTGAATGATTGCGAAGAAGCGCCCGAGGCGATCGACCTCGTGTAACTCGCGGGCCAGCACGGGCGCCAGGTCGAAACGGAAGCCGTCCACGTGCATCTCCTGCACCCAGTAGCGCAGACTGTCCATCAGCAATTGGATCGTTTGCCGATGCAGCATGTTGAGGCTGTTCCCGCAGCCGGTGAAGTCGGTGTAGTAGCGCGGGTTTTCCGGATCGAGGCGGTAGTAGGCGGCGTTGTCGATGCCGCGCAGGCTGAACGTCGGACCGAGGTGGTGACCCTCGCCGGTGTGGTTGTAGACCACGTCCAGGATCACCTCGATGCCGGCGCTGTGGAAGCGCTTGACCATGGTCTTGAATTCGGAGACCTGCTCGCCGCGGCCGCCGGTGGCGTAGCGCGTGTCCGGCGCGAAGAAGCCAATGGAATGATAACCCCAGTAATTCGTCAGTCCGCGTTGGACGAGGTGGCGTTCGACGACGAATTGGTGGACCGGCATCAGCTCGACCGCAGTGACGCCCAAATCGACCAGATGGTCGATGATCGGGTCGGAAGCCATGCCGAGGTAGGTACCGCGTAGCGCTTTCGGGACGTCGGGGTGCAGGATTGTCAAGCCCTTGACGTGGCACTCGTAAATCACCGTCCGCGACCACGGCGTCCGCGGGGGCCGGTCATCACCCCAGGCAAAGGAGGGGTCGACGACCACCGACTTGGGGACGAAGGGAGCGCTGTCGCGGGCATCCCAAACGAGATCCGCGCGCCGATCGCCCACCGTGTACCCGAAGAGGGCGTCGTTCCACTCCACCGGGCCGCTGATCGCCTTGGCATAGGGGTCGATCAAGAGCTTGGCGGGGTTGAAGCGATGTCCCTGCTCGGGCGCGTACGGGCCGTGGGCCCGGTAGCCGTAGAACTGCCCGGGTCGCACGTCGGGCAGGTAGACGTGCCAGACTCCGTGGGTCCGCTCACGAATTGGAATGACGTAGGTTTCCTTGGCTCCCAGCGGCTGGTCGAAGAGGCAGAGTTCCACGGCGGTGGCGTTTTCCGAGAAGAGGGCGAAGTTGACCCCCTCGCCGTCCCAGCTAGCCCCCAAGGGGTATGGGTCTCCCGGCCAGACGCGCATCAATGAGCCTCTCGCAACGTATCAACTGCCGTTCTTGCAGTAAACGACCCGTGGCGCGCCGTCGCATCGGCGTCGAGGGGGATAGTGCCGCCGAAGCGAGCCGGGCCACCCCGGCCGCGGGGAAACGCAGGTTCCCCGAACCAGCGCATATTGCTAGCCGACAGGCACAGTTTCCGCAACCGAGCGCGGCGGGCGCGAGCGGGTTCGTTGTGGCAGGTCGGCTCCGCAATCAGCATAAGTCATCCCGGCTCATGAAGTTGTTGCGTATCACACTCATGAGTATAGGCGCGGCCTTACCGGTGGATGGACGTCCGATAACGCGCGGCTCCGCCAACGCGAGACCCGTTCAGAGCCACCCTAGTTATCGGTGGGAGACCACGCTTGGGGAAACCAGAATACTCGATGGCCAACCCGCATCGGCGACCAGCCTGAGCGGTCCGCCCAGACAACCGTGACGCCCCGCCACCGAGCCCGACGCAGCGGCGAAATCGTTCGGCTGGACCGTCGGGCGGGAACGTACGGCGCTGCGGACGCGGTGCGGCCATCCCGCTGGCCATTCGTTCCTGTTCGGATAGTGGTCGGCAGCGTGCCAACGGTTCAGCCTGTGGTAGGCGTCGAGCGCAAAGCCGCCGTAGTCGCGCTCCTGATCGGTCCCGTCCCGCGCATTAACGTGGCGGGCGATGGTGATGCTTGACACGTCGCCGCGGAGCGTGACGTGGTGCTTGATCGTGCACTCGTCGCCGATGGTCACGTCGCCGCCGACGTAGGCCGTCTGGGCAAGGTAGACGTTCTGACCGACGGCGGGGTAAATGGGTCTCGCTTCTTGGCTCCTGGAGAACATTGTAGCTCAGCAGGGCGTAGGCTGAGCGGCCGGGCCGACGGTCCACCCAGGGTGACCCTAATATTTCACGAACACACATTGACAACTTCGCGATCGTGTTGTATACTGATTACAACAGTGGTCAATGTGACGGATACAGAGCGCGAGGTGGGATAATGGCTCGGAAGCGATTTGGCACGTATTTCAAGCAGTTGCGCATCGAGTCTCGCCAGACCCTGCGTAACTTCTGCCTCAAGCATGGTTTCGATCCTGGAAACATCAGCAAGCTTGAGCGGGGGCGCCTGCCGCCCCCGCAGGCACATGAAAAGCTCGCCAAGTACGCTAAGGCCCTTGGGCTCAAAGCCGGGACTGACCAATGGTACGAGTTCTTTGATCGCGCAGCGGCCGAACATGGTCGGATCCCGAAGGACATCCTCTCACAGAGCGAAGTCGTCGAGAAGCTTCCGGTCCTGTTTCGGACTCTCCGTGGGCAGAAGGTTCGGAGGTCCGATTTGCTCGCGCTCATTGAGAAGATCCGCAGGACTTGACGATGCCGCTACAGCTCCCTGTGGCTTACCTGCCGTACGATGATCTTCGCCAGGTGGCCGAGAGATTCTTGGCTAAGTTCCACCCGAGGCGATCGATCCCGATTCCGATTGAGGAGATCCTCGACCTGGAGTATGGAATCGATATCATGCCGACGCCCGGGCTGCACCAAGCTTTCGACATGGACGCGCCCATCCTGAGTGACTTCTCTGCGATCTATGTTGACGAATTCGTCTATAAGTCACGTCCCAACAGATACAGGTTCAGCCTTGCTCACGAGTCGTCTCATGTCGTTCTTCATCAAAAGATCTGTGAGAAGTTTCACTTTAAGACGATCGATGAATGGATGTCGACCGTCCCGACCATTCCGGAAAAACAGTACCACTGGATTGAGTGGCAGGCCGACGCGCTCGCGGGCTTGATTCTGGTACCGCCGGAAGAACTGGCGACCCGATTCCGAAAGGCGGTGGCTAGGGCATCCAGGGCCGGACTCTCACTGGAGAATGCCGCCGACGCTGCGCGGCACGCGATCAACGACTACCTAGCGAGACAGTTCCAAGTCT
Source organism: Phycisphaerae bacterium (assembly GCA_046758265.1). Lineage (GTDB taxonomy): Bacteria > Planctomycetota > Phycisphaerae > UBA1845 > Fen-1342 > JALSRY01. Next base: position 2,276 of record JBHHZX010000194.1, on the reverse strand, counting down.
CCTCACAGGTGATCGACATACGGCTCCGTAAAGACGCTCTATGGGAGACGGCCTGAGGCCACGGCCGGCGTCAACTCGACGCCAGATCATGTCGCGTTGCCCGGCGCCAAAGCCGTGTCCGCATCAGTACCCCGCGGCGTGGCCGTCTTTGCGGGATTCGGAGGCGCCGAGGTAGACGTCGTTCTCGGCGTCATACAGGATCGCCTGGTAGCCGCCGAAGGGGCCGACCATGTGGCGGATGCGATGACCCATCTTGGCCAGTTCGCGGCGGACTTCGAGAGGGACACCCGATTCGAGGGCGAGCACGCCGCCGTCGGTCATTGTTGTTCCGGTGGGTTCGGACGAGCCGGTATGGTAGAAGCGCGGGGCGTCGCCGGCTTCTTGGAGGTTCATACCAAAGTCGATGAGGTTGCAGAGGATTTGCAGGTGGCCTTGGGGCTGCATGTCGCCGCCCATGACGCCGAAGCTGAGCCAGGGCTTGCCGTCCTTGGTGACGAAGGCGGGGATGATGGTGTGGAAGGGGCGCTTGCCGGGCTCGTACGTGTTGGGGTGATTCTCTTCGAGTGTAAAGAGCTCGCCGCGATCCTGGAGGCAGAAGCCGAGACCATCAGGGCACAAGCCGGAGCCGAAGCCGCGGTAGTTGCTCTGGATGAGTGATACCATGTTGCGGTCCTCGTCGGCGACCGTGAGGTAGACCGTGTCGCCCTCGCGGAGCTTCTCATGCGCCTTGCGAATCTGCTCCGCGAAATCGGTCATATCAAGGTTGAGGTTGCAGACGCTCTGGATCTTTCCAGCCGGGTATGATCGCCGGGCGCGTTGCGGATCGAACAGTTTGCGCCGTTCCTCGGCGTACACCTTCGAGATGAGCACCTCGACCGGAATATCTGCGAAGTCCGGGTCGGCGTAGTAGCGGGCGCGGTCCTCGTAGGCGATCTTCTTCGCCTCGATTAGAAGATGCAGGTAAGCCGTGCTGTTGTGGCCCATCGAATTCAGGCTGAAGGGCTCGATGATGTTCAAGATTTGCAGGGCGGCGATGCCCTGGCCGTTCGGCGGCAATTCCCAGACCTCGTAGCCGCGGTAGTTGGTCGAGACGGGGTCGACCCAGGTGGACGCGTGCCGCTCCAGGTCGGGCTTGCGCAAAAAGCAGCCGACCCGCCGGCAAAAGGCATCGATCACGTTGGCGATTTCGCCCTTATAGAACGCGTCAGGGCCGCCGTTGGCGATCCCCTCGAGCGTCTCGGCCAATTGCGGGTTGCGGAAGATTTCGCCCTTTGCCGGGGCTTTTCCACTCGGCAGGAACGTGTCAGCGAAGCCGGGATAGCCCTTGAGGAAGTTGCCGCCGCGCCGCCAGTAGTAGGCGATGAGCTCGGAGACCGGGATTCCCTCGCGGGCGTACCGGATCGCCGGGACGAGGATGTCTTTCATCGGGAGCTTGCCGAAGCGGGCGTGCAGCTCGAACCAGCCATCGACACAGCCGGGAACGCTGACCGGTAGCGGGCCGAAGCTCGGGATCTCGTCATAGCCGTTTTCAATGAAATAGTCGCGCGTGAGGCCGAGCGGCGAGCGGCCGCTGGCGTTGAGGCCATAGAGACGCCGGGCTTTCGCGTCCCAAACAATGGCGAAGAGGTCGCCACCGATGCCACAGCCGGTCGGCTCCATCAACCCCAGAGCGGCGTTGGCGGCGATGGCCGCGTCAACAGCGCTGCCGCCTCGTTTGAGAATGTCCAGCGCGATCTGCGTCGCCAGCGGCTGGCTGGTGGCGGCCATCCCATGTCTAGCGATCACCTCCGAGCGGGTGGCGAAGCTCCGTCCAGTAATCCGATCACCACCGTGGGCGAAGCTTGGTGAAAGGGCGAGCACTGCGATCAGCGAAAACGCGAAGAACCACGACGTGAGCATGGCTGAACCTCCAAACCGCGACCGGTCGTACCAGCGAAAGTCTACCACCTGGCGATAATGGGGGCGCACGCCGACCCTGCGCGGATGACGAGCCGTCTTGCGCGCCACCACGGTGGATTGGGTCGGCGATCAAAGGGACGTCAACTCGCGTCCAGTAGCGCCGCCACAAATCCGTCCAATAGCGCGGCCAGGGTTGCGAGGGAAACGCGTGACTCATAACAAGCACCACTAATGTTGAGGCGCTCCTCGGTGGTGTTCACGTCTACGGCGAAGCCGGGCTGCGGGCGGGGCGTGGCGAAGCCGTAGTAGTTGTCCAACTCGATGCCGCAGAACGTCGGCGTCGGTCGCGAAAAAGGCCCTACCAGTCCCAGCGGCAG
>JBHHZX010000193.1:0-7832 GCA_046758265.1 Phycisphaerae bacterium | reverse complement strand
GGAAGTTGTGCCACTGACGTGTCCGGCGCAGCCTCGACCCACGCGCGGCCGCGCTCGATCCAGAGGCGATCTGCGCCGGTCAACTCCGGCGCGTCAGGCGGCGCCGTGTCGCGGACCGCTTTCTCTACCGGCGCTAATGCGTCGCTGACATGTGTCTTCACTCGGACGAGCGGCCTTGCATTGTTGCACGGCACATCCAAGTGGCTTGCGGCCACGCCCATCATCACCCACTCCAGCATACTGCGGGCGCTCAGACGTGAGATCAGCGGCGGCGGGCCATCACTTCCGGCGTAGCGCCCATGCAGATCACTCCAGGTTTTCTCTGGCGTATGCCCGACGATCACGAGCCGCTCGCGGGCCCGCGTGGCGGAGACGTATAACAGCCGCAATTCCTCTTCCAGCTCGCGCTGGTCCACCGCGTGCCGACTGATCAGAAAAGCCGCGTTGACGAGTTCTGCGCGGGCCGGATAGTCGAAGAATTCGATCCCGACGCCCCGCTGCTCGTCGCAAACCAGGTTCCCGCGCCGCGGTCGACGGCTGAACGCCGCTCCGGTTCCCAACAGGAAAACCACCGGGAATTCGAGCCCCTTGGCGGCGTGAATCGTCATGATGCGCACGACATCTTCGCCGGTGACCGCTGTGACCGCCGGCGGCACGTCCCCTTCGGCCAGCGCGTCGAGATACTGGACGAACTCGGCCACCGCGTGCCGGCCGCGCGTGGCAAACTCGGCGGCCAGGGCTTCGAGCGCGCGCAGCATGGCGACCCGGTGCTCCCCCCCGGGGAGCGCTTGGGCGAAATGCACGAGCCCCGTGTCACGGAGAATCTGCCGCAGCAGCACGGGCAATTCCTGCCTGCGAGCCGCGCCCGCCCAGTGGTCGAGTTGCTCCATCGCGGCAGCGAGCTTCGCAACCAGCGCGGGATCGCCGCCCGATACCCGGTATGCCTCGACCGCTTCGTAGAATCCCGGTCCTGAGGCGGCACGGCGAATCTCAAGCAACTGCGCAGCCGACAAGCCGACCATCGGACCGCGTAAGTAGGCCGCCAACGGCACGTCCTGCTGGCGATTGGCCAGCAGCGCCAGCGCGCAGCGCACGTCCTGGACCTCCATACTGTCGAGGATCGACTCACGCCCGCTGGCCACGCCCGGTATGCCCGCTTGGCGCAGCGCCGCGGCCAGCAGTGGTGCGTTTCCTTTGGCGGACCGCAACAAGATCACGATGTCCGCCAAACGCAAGGGCCGCAACCGGACCGTCCCCGCAGAGTCGCGCTCCGGAATCTGGACGTTCTCGGCGAGCAGCACATGGATACGCGCTGCGGCGATTCGGGCCTCGCGCTCGATCCGCTCCAACGGAACCCCTTCCTCGCGCTCACTCGTCTCGTCAGCCTCCTCGCCACCTTCCGTGTTCTCAAACACGAGTTGCAATTCAATGCGTGGGGCGGCGTCGAGCGTCGGGTTCGCGATTTCGTCCCGCCGGGCACGCAAGCGCTCTTCATCGGCGTAGCGCGTGCCTCCCAGCGCCGGATCGAACAACGACGCGAACAGCCGGTTCAGCCCTCCGACGAGGTCACTGTGGCTGCGGAAGTTATCGCACAAGGGCAACACCTGGCCTTCTTCGCACCCGTGAGAAAACGCATCGATGAGATCCGTAAACAGGCGCGGCTCGGCCTCGCGAAAACCGTAGATGCTCTGCTTGACATCGCCGACCATGAAACGGTTCGACCGCCCCGGCTCCGACCGGGTCACCAGCCGCAGCAACTCCACCTGCACTGGAGAAGTGTCCTGGTACTCGTCCACCAGGATGTGCTCGTAGCGGCGTTGCAGGAGCCGCGCGACCGGCGTCGGTTCGCGGTGCTGCCCCGCGGCCGGCGTGCCCAACAGGTCCAGCGCCATGCGCAACACGTCGCCGAACTCGTACGTCGCGCGCTCGCGCTTCATCGCGTCCAGTATGGTCCGATAACGCTCCGCGAGCCGCAGCAGCGTGACAATGAGCTCGGCTGTGCTCCCGGCGTGAGCCAGCACGTCTTCGACCCGATCGCTGTTCCAGCGCTTCTTCAACCGCGCTTCAAACCAGCGAACCTTGATCTCCTCACGCAGCGCTGCGTCGCGGTCGCCCAAGCCCGACGGCTTTCTCGGAAACCGGAAGGTCGCGAGCTCGGCAACAACGGGCCCCACCTGTGCTCCATCCCCGACTCGCCCACGCCACGAGGCCAGCGTCTCACGATACGTTCGGAACTGCTCTCGCTGCGCCGCCGACGCGACCGCCGCGATCACCTCGTCCAGTTGATCCTGTTGGAACTGGCATTCAGCGGCCAACGCGGCAGCGAGCACGCGTTCAGCATCGGCGTGGACCTCCCTCCCGTCGCGGCTGTGCAACTCGAGCTGCCGTGCGAACCACTGCTCGGGATTGACTAGATGCTCGCGGTAACTATTCAATTCGAGCGCCAGCCCGCGCAGAAAGTCATCGCTCGGGCGGGCGTTTCGCAGAATCCAGTCACGGGCGGCGCCGGCAAGCCTATCATTGGCCGTATAAACCCATTCGAACAGCTCAGCGACGGCCTCGGCCCGCAGCAGCACGGCTTGCTGCTCCCCGAGGATCGTGAACGCCGGATCGACGCCGGTTTCGGTCGCCGCGAAATGCTCGCGGACGATTCGCGCGCACCAGGCGTCGATCGTCCCAATGTCCGCGGTGTCCAAAAGCACCTCCTGCCGGCGCAAGTGATCGCGCAGGCGGGGGTGGCGTGTTTCGGCCGCCTGTTGGCGTAGCATCTGGCCGAGGCGGGCTCGCAGTTCCGCCGCCGCCGCTCGCGTGAACGTCACCACCAGAAGCTGGTCGACACGGCATGGGCACTGTGGATCGGCGATCAGCGACACGCAGCGCCGTGCCAGCACCTCGGTCTTGCCGGAGCCGGCCGACGCGGCCACCAACAGGTTGCCCCCGCGTTGCTCGACCGCCGCCTGCTGGCTCTTGGTGAGGTTCACTTGGCCCCTCCCGACCGGCCGGCTCCGGTCTGTCCCAGTACCGGCAGCGACTTCTCTGCCACCCGCGGGCGGTTGAAGATCGGCTCAAAGCGACAAAGCGACCCGAACTCGCAGATCCGGCAGGCCAGCGTCCTGTTCTCCAACAACGGCGCCACGTCAATACGGCCGGCGATGATCCCCTCGGCGAGCTGCCGGATCGTTCGTTGTGCCAGGTCCAGCCGCCCCGACAGTTCTTCGCGCGGTCGCGCGTCCGAGCGCGTGTAGAAACCGCCGTCCTTCTTGAGCTGCATGGCGGCGACCGGTGAAGGATGCTCGCCGAGTTGCCCGTCGAGCAGCCGCGCGATCGCCAGATCGAACAACCCGCGCGGCAGATAGAGATACATGCGCGACTCGGCTTCCGAGGCGACTGCAAAATACTTCTTGCCAATCGCGGCAGCGTTGGGGTAGAGCGGAGCAAGGAAAACGCCGGCCACGCGCGTCGCTTCCTCGGCGCCGAAGGCCCGCTCCACCGCGAGCAAATACGCAAACAGTTGCAGCCGGTCTTGCGTGAGAGGCGCGCGCTTGACGTTGCCAGGCGACGATTTGTAGTCGTAGACCAGCAGGTGTGTACGGCCGTGCCGTACACACCGGTCCAGGCGATCGATATACCCGTGCAGCCGAATGCGCTCGCCGGCGGAGGTCTTCAGCTCCAAGGCGCGGAGCGCCTGTTCGTCACCCGCCGTACCGAAGTGTAGCTCGCAGCCGACCGGCTCACAGACGCCGCGGCGCCACCGTTCGGCCTGCGCCAGGAGGAGCTCCTTCAGGAACGGGCGCAACGCGGTACTCAGGAAAGCCGCCTGCGGTCGATGCTCGTGCAGGTCCAGGGGCTGGCGGTTGATGAAGGCATCCAGCGCTTCATCCAAATAGCCTAGCCATTGCTCGTTGGAAAGCTCGCGCACACTCTTGGCCGCCGACACCGCCCGCCGCGTCACGTCCGCCAACACCGTGTGCGCCTGATCGCCCAGTGCGAGTGCCGGCGGCGCCGGGCCTCTCTGCGCGCTGAGCAACAGCCCGTACAGCGCAAAATGCTTGAACGGGCATTGCAGATAGGTCCCCAGCTCGGAGGGCGAACCGTCCCAGGCGACGTCCGACTCCGCCGGCTGTCGGTAGCCGCCCACCGTGACAGGCGCGTTCGTGTATGCCAGACCGCGCAGCAGCCGCTCCAGTCGTCCGGACAGCTTCGGCGACCCCCGCAATTCCTTCCGCAAGCGCTCGTACCGTCGCCAGGCTGCCGCCGGCCGCGGTTGGGCCACCCGGACACGAAGATAACCGCGCGCACACTCGCTCAGACACACCGGCGGCTCGTCCCTGGTCGCCTTTTCAACCTGGAGCCCCGCCAGAGCACGCGTGACCTCATCGAGCAAGCACGACGCGAAGCGCGGCTCGCCATCGTCGCCCACCGTCGCGTAGCTGATCGTCAACCCCTGCGACGGGCGTGTAAGCGCGATGTACCCCAGCAACCGCTCGTCGAAGGCGTCGGCGCGGTGCGGACGCGGCGCCGGCAGCCCGGCTCCCGCCAACGCCTCTCGGTCGACCGCGCTCAGTAGCGTGTCGTCGCCCGGCGGCGCTGGGAAGATCCCTTCGTTAAACGCAAACACCCAGGCGTACTTGATGTCCGGGTGACGGCTGCGCTCGATAGAGCTGACCAGTACCTGGTCGAGCGTCGGGGGCGCCAGCCCCACCGTCAGTTCGCCGAGCGCCGACCCCACCATCGCCGTCACTTCGCTCAATTCGATGGTCCGCTCAGCGAGAACGTCGTGCAGGTCTTCCAGCACGTCACACAGCGCGTCCCAGGCCAGCCGGTGCAGTTCGGCGGTTTCCCAGTCCCGGGCCCGCTTCGCTTCCGCGATCCAGGCGGCGATCCGCTCGGGGACCCGCAACGCCGTGAGCGTTCCGTGCAGCGTGCGCGCCCATCCGGCGGCCGTCGGGGTCGAACCCGGCTTTGCGAGCCGTACCAGTGGCTCGAGCGCGGCTGCGACCTGCAAACGTGCCGCATCAAGGGCCTCGTCCCGCCCGAGCGCCCAGCGTGGCCGCCGCCAGGTTTCGAACCCGCGGGTTTCCTCGGCCACGACGCCGTTCTCGAGCAGCTCGGCCTGGGCGCGTGAAAACGGCAGCAAACCACAGCGCAGCAGGGCCGTCGCGGAGACAGCCGAAAAATCGGTCTCGACCGCGCCTAGCAGGGCCTGCACAAAGCGCGCCAGCGCGTGAACGGCGAGCGACCGCCGCCGATCGAGAAAGTAGGGAATCTCGTATTCGGCGAAGACGTCAGCGACCAATTGAGCAAAGGGTTCAAGGTCACGCGCGATCACCGCGAAGTCTCGAAACCGCTGAGCGCCGCGCGACTCCACCACCTCTCTCCGGATGAAGTGTGCCGCCGCACGCAGCTCGTCGCGATGCGTCTCGCATTCCAGGATGCGTACCTGTGCCGTCGCCGGAGCTCGACCGCCGGACCGCAACGCAACCTGCTCCGACGGATCGTCCACACCGATCGGCGTCGCTAACCCCGCCTCCAGCCGCGCCAGTGCTTTCGCCTGCTTAAAACGCGGCACGGTGGCCGGCTGCAAGACCAACGGCGGACGCAGCTCCACCCCCTCGTCGGCCAGACGCTGAACCAGCCGTTGATACGTCGTTTCCGTGCGGTGAAACAGGTTCAGCAGGTCAGGCGAGCGGCGTGGATCGCGACCGGCCGGTGCGGCCGGGTCGAGCAGCAGCGTGATCGCGACCTCGCGCGCCACGCGGGCCAACGCCACGAGCGTCTCCAGCTCTTGCCCCGTGAACCCCGCGAACCCGTCCACCCAGACCGACGCGTCCCGCAACCACGCCGCCTCGGCGAGTTGCTCGCGCAACGCCGCCAGCCGCTGGGCCGGGTCGATCCGCTGCGGGCCGAGCCAATCAAGATAGTCGCGGTAGGTGCGGGCAAGCGCTGTGACACGTTGCTGCGCCGCGTCCTCCAGCTCGTTCGCCGCCCGCGCGAGCTGCTCCGCCGTGACGTTCTCGAGCAGCAATTCCTCGATCAGCCGATCGAGCTGGGCGAAAAACCCGGCGGTGCCGGCCGACGCGCCGAACGCCCCCAGCGTCTCTTTGGCACTCCGCACCACGCAGCGCAGTGCCAGCGCTCGTGCCGACGGGCGGAGCGCCTCCGGCTCGCGGCCCGCCTGGTCGAAGACACGCTGCGCCAGTCGCGAAAAACTGAGCACCTCCGCCCGCCAGTAGCCGTGTCGCGGCGCGCGGAGCGCCAGGGTCCGCTCCATCTGAAAACTGGCCTGCTCGGGGACAAGCAGGATCAATCGGCGGGTTTCGTTCGACTTTTCGAGTTCGGCCAGCAGCGCGTCAAGACAATAACGTGTCTTGCCGGTCCCGGCGCGTCCCAGGATGAACGTGGCCGGCATGACGAGCTACCTTTCGTAGCGACGACCCGGCCCCCGCGGCTTTCACGGCGACTGCAGCGCGGCGGCGGAACTAATCGTCCTCATAGTCTTCGAGCCGGTCCTTGTACTCGTCGCGCTGCTTCTTGTACTTGTCACGCTCACGCTTGTACTTGGCCTTCTCTTTTTCCAGGTCGGCGACCTCCCGCTCCAGCCACTGGATGTTGGCGTACGCCTCACGTAGCTCGACGCGCGCCTCTTCCAAGGACCTGGGATCGGGGACCCGGCCGCTGTCCACCGGCTCGGGCCGGCTGCTGCCTCCAACGCTAACCTCAATCCTTTCGGGCGCCTTCGCTGAGACGCACCCAGCGTTTGCCCACAGCAGGCAGCCGGCTGCCGCCAAGAACCATCGTCGTGTGCTCATCGTTTGGGCCTCCTGATACACACGGTAGACTGGTCCGTATGATCGCGGGTTAGTCTCGATCGGTCAAAGATCGCCCGGGTTGGTCAAAGGCTCGGCGGCGGCGGCCGGAAAAGCTTGCAACCTACCGGCCCGACGAATTACAACGTCGCTGTGGAAAAGCGCGTCATCGCCATTCTCGGCTGCACCGCGTCCGGCAAGGGGGCGCTGGCGCGCGCGTTGGCGAGCGAACTCGCCGGCGAAATCGTCAGCGTGGATTCCATGAAGGTCTATCGCGGCCTGGACATCGGCACCGCCAAGCCCACTCCCGAGCAGCGCGCGGCGGTGCTGCACCACCTTGTCGACGTCGCCGATCCGTGGGAATCGTACAGCGTGGCGCGGTTCGTCGAGGCTGCCGACCGTGCGGTCACCGAGATCCACAGCCGACGGCGTCCGGTCGTCGCGGTCGGCGGCACGGTGCTGTATTTCAAGTGCTTTTATGAGGGGATGTTTGCAGGACCCTCGGCCGATGAGGGCATCCGGGCCGAAATCCGCGCCCGCGCCGCGTGTGAAGGTCTCGACGCGCTGCACGCCGAGCTGGCCCGTATCGACCCCCAGGCCGCCGCCCGCATCCATCGCAACGATCTTCGGCGGATCGAGCGGGCCCTCGAGGTTTACCGCCTGACCGGCAAGCCAATCAGCGAGCTGCAAAAGCAGTGGGACAACAAATTCGTCCGCCGACCAGATTGGACCTGGAGCCTCATCGGCTTGCGCCGCGACCGCGAAGCTGCCAACCGTCGCATCAACGAGCGCGTCCGCCGGATGATCGCCGCCGGCCTGGTCGATGAAGCCCGGCGTATCTGGTCGGACCCCCGTGGCGTCGGCGACCAAGCCCGGCAGGCCGTCGGTTACGCCGAGCTGTTCGATCACTTCGCCGGCACGCTGAGCCTCGAGCAGGCGGTCGAGCGAATCAAGGTCAACTCCCGCCGGCTCGCCAAGCAGCAGCGCACCTGGCTCAAACGCCTCCCGAACGTGCAGTGGATCGAG
>JBHHZX010000192.1:0-7893 GCA_046758265.1 Phycisphaerae bacterium | reverse complement strand
GCTCGAGCTAGTCAGGTCTTGACCGGGGCTAATCGCTCTCTTCGACGTAGCCGGCGCCACGCGCCGCGGCCCACCCAGGTTGGAAATCGTCTATATCTGTGCCTACGATGGTAACGGGTAGCCTTTCGGACGCCTGACAGACGTCAGCGCCATTACCAACAGGAAGCAACGATGCTAGGTTTCGGGTTTGGGCGTCCTAACTCCGTTTGCGCCACAATGGCCGCGATCGCCATTGGCTCACCGGCCTTTGGCGACGCGCCGTTCTTCCTGGGGCTCGGGCATTTCCCGGGTGCTCGGGCGCTTAGCACGGCGGAGGCCGTCTGCGCCGATGGCTCCACCGTAGTCGGCTTTGCCAACTACGGTGGCGTGTTCGGCTTCCAGGCGTTCCGCTGGACGCGGGACGAAGGCATGGTCGGCCTGGGCACGCTCCCCGGCCGGGTCAGCAGCCGGGCCTACGGCGTCTCGGCTAACGGCAGCGTCGTGGTGGGCGACAGCTATGCCGGCGGCCCCGGCCCGGAGGCCTTCCGCTGGACGGCCGACGACGGGATGGTCGGCCTCGGCGATCTGCCGGGTGGTGAGTACGCCAGCTACGGCAGCGACGTCTCGGGCGACGGGTCGGTCGTCGTCGGGTGGAGTGGCTCCGAGCAGGCCACGTACACGTTCGAGGCGTTCCGGTGGACGGCAGAGGAGGGCATGGTCGGCCTCGGCGACCTGCCGGGCCTTGACTTCTTCAGCCAGGCCTTCGGGATCTCCGCCGACGGGGCGGCTATCGTGGGCACCAGCATCTCCGATCGCGGGCGCGAGGCGTTCCGCTGGACGGGCGACGACGGCATGGTCGGCCTGGGCGACCTTCCCGGCGGCGGCTTCCGCAGCCAAGCGTTCAGCGTCTCAGCGGACGGCTCGGTGATCGTCGGCCAGGGTTTGTCCGACTCGGGTTGGGAAGCGTTCCGCTGGACGGCCGAGGAGGGAATGCTGGGCTTGGGCGACCTGCCAGGCGGAAGTTTTCAGAGCAAGGCGTATGACGTTTCCGGCGATGGCTCAGTCGTCGTGGGTACCGGCATTGCGGACGGCCCGCGCCACGCAGCCTTCATCTGGGATGCCGAGCATGGCATGCGGAATCTCGAAGACGTACTGACTGACGAGTATGGCCTGGATCTGACGGGGTGGCGCCTGGAAGGGGCCTGGGGGGTCTCCGCCGACGGCCTGACGATCGTGGGGCACGGAGTTCACCCCAACGGCGACGCCGAGGCCTGGATCGCCCACATCCCCGAGCCGGCGAGCGTCGCGTTGCTTGCCTTGGGCATCGCGGCTGCACTTCAGCGCCGGCGATGACGCAGGGACAAAAACGGGACAGGCAGCTTCTGGCGATCGGCGTTCCGCAGAGTTCTCCACCATCGGCCGGGGATGAGTCCCCCTTCTCAACCGAGTTTTAAGGGGTTTCAGCGAGCGCGTGTTCGCGCAGGTCGACGGCGCGCTCGACGATTTCCTGCAGCGGCGGCACCCGCATCGACGCCAGCCGGTAGGTCGGCAAAACATGCTCGTCTTTGATCGTGCTGGGGATCAGGCACTCCGCGATCAGGTCGATTGGCGGATACTGGTACCAGGGCGGATCGACGCGGTAATGGGTCTTCAACGTCTCGAAGCCGTCCTTCCGCAGCAAGATATCGTAATCGCCGTACCAGAGAAAGGAAAACCTGGCCGGGGTGACGCCGATTTCCTCGTCATTGACGAAGACCCGCGCACCCTGCGGATCGCTGTCGATTTTCATGGTGCGTTCGACACATCCGCCGAGCATGAGCAGCGCCACCGCCGCAGCAACAGAACCAAGCAGTCGGCGAGGAGAGGGGATCATGTGGGAACCTCGATCAGTTCGGCCGCGGAGGTCTTCAAGTCGATTATGGCAACCGTCGCGCGGCCGGTGACCCAGCCGCAACATTCGCCCGGATTGACGAAGAGCTTACCGTCGCGCGGCTCAATCGCGGGCCGGTGCGTGTGACCGCTAACGATGATGTCGGCGCGGGCGAGGTCTTCGGCGCGGCACCATTCGACAAAATGGTGCAGCAAGATGCGTTTGCCGGCGAGGTCCAGCCAGAGCGGCCCCTGCTGGATCTGCGGCAGGACTTCTTGAAGTCCGGCCCGTTCACCGTCGTTGTTGCCGTAAATGATATACAGCTTGCCGGGGAAACCGGCCAGCACTTTGGCGGCGAAGGGGGCGATTACATCGCCGGGATGGATCAGCGTTTCGACGCCAAGCTGCGCGAAGCGTTCCAGAGCGGCGTGGAGCGTTGGCAGCCGATCGTGCGTGTCGGAAACAAGACCAATGCGCATGGAACCGTCTCGTGCGGGTTCGGTTTATCCGGTTTGGGCGAAATCAATTCTAGCCGCGTCGCGTCGAGTAGTCACCGGGTGGGGATTGCCAACAGCTGACGGAAACCGGCTGGTCGGCCGGGGGCGCATTAACGATTATCAGATTCGAGCGACGTGAATCTGCCGCGGCCGCTGCGAAAAACCGGGCGAACGGCCTGCGTGCTTCGGCCAACATTATGGCCACCGGCTGAATCCACGTAGTGGCTTGTGCTGCGGGCGTGCTCTCGGGGTAGACCGATAGTCCGTCGGGGTGGCCAAACCCGGCACGTTCCGCAGGGATGTTTCGGGACCGTGGCCGGGGGTTCCCATAGCTGTTTCCCAGGCGCAAAGAGGCAACCTGCGTTACGTCTGAAGCGCTCAGGGCGGCGTAAGCAGGCGTGAATCAAGTGGGCTACGCGTCGGGCCGAAATGTCCACGGGCAAAAGTTGGGTAGCGAGGGGGCCATTATGGCTTGCCAGACGTTGCTAAGACGAAGGGCGCAGCTTGCCCTGCTGGCCAGCGCCTGTGAACAGGGCGTTCCCGCCTGCGTTGGTTTTCGTCGGAAATCCACCACGACGAGGGAGGTACGCCTGGTGGCGCTCGAGCGCGACGGCGTGCTGGTGGCCTGGCTGGATGATCCCATTCCGGGGGCCGAGCTTCCCGGCCAGCCGATCGAGGTGCGCTTCGACCACAAGGGCGAGCACTACGTATTCTTTGCGGTCACCCGCGGGCGCGTCCGGCGCGATCCGGAGGGCCACGAAACGCGATGGTTGTTGAAGCTCAGCCTGCCGCTGCGGCTCGAGCGCGCACAGCGCCGCCAGCACGTACGACTGCCCCTGGAAAACCTGCCGGCGATTACGGGCACGTTTACCCACGTGGTTGACGACCGGCGACAGTTCCAGGCGCGCCTGACCGACATCGCCGATGGCGGGGTGGCGGTCACCGTAAGAGCCGCTGACGTTTCCGAACTTCGTACGGGCGACTTGTTCTGGGTGGACATGGAGCTGCCCGGCGAACAGGTTCGTTGGGAGTTCGTGGTGCGGCTGGTGCACCTGCGCCCGATCAAGAGCACCGACCGGCTGGCGATGGGGTGGGCGTTTCAGCCGTCGGATGATGCGGGGAGCTACGAGACGTACCTGCGGCGACTGGAAGCGATTATCGCGCGGCAGCAGCGGCCCGGCAGCGACGAAGGAACGAGCTGAGCAGGGAGACGGGCGAATGCAACTGGCGATCGATTTGACGCCACGGCAGGCGGCGCGTGTGCTCGAACAGGCGTTGCGTGGCCAGGCCGAACTGGAAATCGAGCCGCGAAATCTGCCCGAGGATGAACCGCTGCGTGGGAAGCTGGTCGGGCGGGAAGGCAAGCTGCTGTCCGTGCGCGTGGTCGACGAGAAGTTCGGGCTGCCGCTGAGCGTCTTGATCGGGGCGTTTTGCGAGGTGCGGACGGTGCTGTCGGGTGAGCTGTACCTGTTCACCACCTGCGTCCTCGACGCCATCGAAGATTCGGTGCCCGGACGGGTGCTGATGGTGATTCCGGAGACGATTCAGGTCGCCAATCGGCGGCAGTTTGAGCGGACCAACGCCACGGTCGCTTCGCAGGTTCGCGTCTGGACCGGCGCGGACGAAACGCCCTCCGTTGGCCTGCTCGCCAACGTCAGCGCCGACGGCCTGGCCTGCAATCTGCCGGAAACGGTGCTCGACGAGGCGCTGTCGCTGGGCGACGAGCTGCGCGTCACTTTCGAGCTTGCCGGCTTCGACCAGATATTTGAGCTGCCGGCGGCGCTATGCAACAAGACGCTGACTCGCGACCGGCAACAGCTTTCCCTGGGGCTGAAGTTCAACGTCCAATCGGACGACCCGGCGGCTGAGTGCACGCTGCAACGCCTGCGAGCGGCCCTTTTCCAATTGATGGCGAACCTCACGGATATGGACGGTGACCTATGAGACCGCGTCGGATCCTGATCGGCGAAGAGACCTCGATGATTCTCGACGAGGCAGTGCAGCAAAACGCGCTGGCGGTGCTGACAGTGCATGAGGACGGCAGTTGGCACATGTTCAAGAGCCGCTTTCTTGAACGTGATCCCAATCGCCGCTTCATCGTGCTCGACTACCAGGAGACGCACGGCGCCCAGCCGACGCCGCTGGTTTCCGGGCAGTACGTCGGCATCAGTTTCCGCTACAAGAGCCGCAAGGTGATGTTCGCGACGGTTGTGGAGGCGCGGGGCCGCTACCTGGTTGACGGAAAAACGAGCGTGCCGGCGGTACGCTACCGCTGGCCGGAAAGCATGACCGAGCTTCAGCGGCGAGCGTACTACCGTACGCCGATCCCGTCCGACGTGCGTCTGCTGGCGAACCTCTGGCCCGGCGGTGTCGCCGCTCGCCAACCGGCCCAGGGTGCCGCGCTTAGCATAACCACCGGCGAGTCCCGGGACCTGTCATGCGGCGGCACGCTGGTTCGACTGAATCAGGTTGGAGCACCGAACTGGGCCGACAACCAGACACTGGGTGTCGAACTGCATTTGCCCGACGGCCAGCCCCCGCTGCTGATTGACGCGTATTACCGCGGTACGCGACACGACAGTGACGACCATTTGTGCGCGGCGGTTCAGTTCGTGGGGCTGGAACTTTCGTTGGACGGGCGAAGCCTGCTGCAGCGGCTGGCGCGGTGTGTACAAAGGTTCCACCGCGCGACACTGGCGAACGACCTGCGCGAGGGGCGGATGCGATTCAGAAGCGGGTAAAGCCAACCGGCCCGGGGTCCCAGGCCGCTGTCAGGCCAAGTGAGTGCAGCGGCCGAGGAATCTTGCTTCGGATCCCGACGAGATCTGGCTTTCGCGACAAGCTCCCTCGTCCGCCTTTGGCAGCCTCGGGAAGACGTGGGTAATGCGGGCTGCAGTTGTTCCAGGCTCACGAGCCCACCACGGCCGCGGCGCAGGTTACGTGCGTTTCGCCGGCCATATCAACCGCCTGATGGTAGCGAAGCACGCGACAGGGCTGCTCGGGCAGGGCGCGGAGCAGTGTGTAGATGCAGCCGGCGCTGCAAATGCGCGTCGGGTTCTTAGCGGCGCGAACCGTTTCGACAAACGTCTCCTCACGGCGCTGTTCCAGCAACTCCAGCAATTGCCGATCGTGGCGCTGCACCTGCTCGAGCCGCGCCGGCGTGGTCGGTTGCTCGTCGCCGAAACGTTGCCCGATGTGGCTCAAATCGGCTCCGGCGATCAGGACGGTCCTCAACTGGTCTTTTGCCAGCAACGTGGCGAGGGCGTCGGCGAAATCACCGAGGTCGGGTCCCCGTCCGTCGTGCGGCAACGTGCCGGTTGGTCCGCTTGGATCAGGACACAAGACGGGCACGATTGCAAAGGGCTGCCCAGCGTAACACACCTGAAGGACGTGCAGTTGCAGCTCAACCGAATGCTCGCTGTGGTGATCGAATTGGTGCGCACAGAGCGGTCGGTCAAGGGTGGCCTCGAGCTGATGGACGAATTCCCGGTCGGTGGTCACCCGGCCGAGCGGCGTGACAAAGTCCTTGGTCGTTACGACCACCGACGACGAGCGCCCAAAGTGGTTGGTTCCGAGAATGACATAGCGTCGGGCGGGCGGAGCCTGCGCGAGCATCGCGTACGCGTCGGCATAGCAGGGCCCGCCGCGCTGGTAGTCCAGGTGCGGGACGATGAGGCCGCGCAGGTCGGTCACGGGCGCCGGCGAACCGGGCTTGAGCATCTGCTCGATCTGGGAACGCAGCTCCGCTGCGGCCGGCGAGCGATGGCGATTGTCACGCGTCTCGGCCGCCAGGTATTCATTCCGCCGCCTCGTATAGGCCTGCTCGAAACCTGGGCTGTCGAGCATGAGGGCCTGATCGAGGGTCGTAACGATTCGCGCGATCTGCTCCGTGGTGATGATCTGGCCGAACTGCTTCAGAAATGCCGCTTGCAAGTCACGGCAGGTGTGCTCGCCGTCGAGCTGCGTGAGTAGGAAGTATCCGGGCAGTGAGAGGGCGATTGGCCGCGGGGCGACCCGCGTCAGGTCATGCAGGGCAAAGCACAACTCGTCACGGTCGTTGCGGAACGGGGCCACCTCGAGCGGTCGCACGGCGGGCAGTTTCTGACTTAGCTCCACGGGCACACGTCACGGCAGAACCTGGCAAGCCCAGCGGGTTTGCGAACCCCAGAATAGATGTACCCCAGTTTGCGCCAACGGTTCATGAAAAGCAAAACGTAAGGCCGATATGCCGCGGGCGTCGCCGTCGAGCCGCTCGACGGTAAAGTATTTGTGTCGCACGGCTTGACGAGCTGTGAGGGGTGTTTTGCCGTCCGCGGCTTGCCGGGCCAAGAGTTGCAAAGGTCCGGAAAAGTAGCGCTCGCGGACTACGCGTACCTCGATCGTACGTTCGTCGACCGGGGTCAGTTCGCTCGACGTCGCCATGCCGAGCAGCCGGGGCGACCACGTCAGGGCGACGACGTGCAGGTCGCGTTTTCCGGTGCGCTCTTCGACCGCGAGCTTGACGTAGTGCGCGACGACCGGGAGGTTGGCGATGTAGAGCGTGTCGGCGTCAGCGATCGGTCGCGGAGCGGTTGCGATTTCATCGACGACCCGATCTTCAACGGCTTGGGCGGTGTCGAGTGCGAGGCCGAAGTAATGCGTCGTGACCGCAAACAGCAGCCCGGTGAACGCGATGCCGAGCCACATGACCGCTCGCCGCAGCCTGGCAATTCGACTCTTGGCGCTGGCGGCGGCGGCGCCGATTTCTCGGAGCAGCAGTGCAGCCAGGATGGCCCACCCGATGCCTGGGAGGTAGAGATGGTGTGGCGATTCGAAAGCGGGCAGGACAGGAGCCATGAAGCCTAGCAGGCACGCCGGTCCAAGGAGTCCGGCGACTGTCCGGCGGTTTCTACCCAAGATCAGGGCGAGGATGACCGCGACCAGCAGCGCCAGGCCGTAGAAGGCCAGCGGGCGCTCGCGGAGGTACGCCAGGCCGCCGATCGGCACGCAGGGCACGAGCAGAAACTCGCCGAGCAGGTAGTAGCAGGCTTTGTCGAGGATGTAGCGAAGAAAGTCGGGATCGTTTGGCGGCACCACGTACGGGCGGGGTGGCAGAGCGGCGCCGCCGAGGTAGTGCGACCGCGCCGCCAGATACACGCCGATCGTCAGGCCGAACGCGAGGAAGAGCGTCAAGGCGGCGCGCGAGCGCTGCCGACGCACTAGCGGTTCGGCTGCCAGCACGACGAGCGGAAACACGATCGCGTTTTCGCGACAGCCGAGCGCGAATGCGAACAATCCGGCGCAGGCTATCCCCCAGCGCCAGCGGACGGCTGAGGAGCGGGCTGGAGCATGGACGGACGGGCCGTTTGGCCAACGCCGGAATTCGGCGTAGCAGAGCAGCGCCGCCAACAGCAAGGTGGTCACGATCAGCTCGGTCTGCGACGCAATCCATTGCACGGTCGCGACGTGGCCGGGATGGATCGCGAACAAGGCGGCGACGGCCCAGGCCAGCGGTCGGCTTGTGCCGAGGCGTCGCAGCAGCAGCAATAACAGGACGCATGCCGCCAG
>JBHHZX010000191.1:0-7976 GCA_046758265.1 Phycisphaerae bacterium | reverse complement strand
CCCCTCAAAGCGTCCGCATTCTCCTGTGCATGTCGCGCCCGCTAGCCCTTCCCTAGCGTTGCTCTGCCGCGATCGTGATACCCAGTGCGCCGGGGTCCGGCAACGAACACGTTTCCCGCTATGCCGACGCAGCGGTGGCTGCGGTCCGTCACGCGTGGCTGTCCCACAGGGGCTCGTCAACACCGGCGAGCTTGTTCTGATAACGGGCCATCACGAAAAGCGCGTCGGACAGCCGGTTGAGATAGGGAATTACATGCTCCCCGATCCGCTCTTTGTCGGCCAGCTCAACCGTGACCCGCTCTGCGCGCCGACAGATCGTGCGGGCGACGTGTAGCTGCGCCGCCACCGTGCTGCCGCCGGGCAGAACGAAGTTCTTCAGCGGCGGCAGCGACTTATTCAGCCGGTCGATCAGCTCTTCGAGGTCGGCGACGTGGCGCGGCTCGATTCTCGGACCGGGTGTTTTCGCGCGTGCCGACTCAGGGACGCACAGTTCCGCGCCGACGTGAAACAGCTCGTTCTGGATCCGCCGCAGTGGTTCGATCAATTCCTGGGCCGGACCCGCCGCCAACACCACGCCGAGCCGGGCGTTCAGCTCGTCGACCGTCCCAGAGGCGACGATGCGGTCGGAGGCCTTCGAAACGCGCTCTCCAGTTCCCAGGCGGGTGCTGCCATCGTCGCCCGTACGGGTGTAGATCTTGGTCAATCGCGGCACGCCAGGTCCTCCTCTGTGTGCTGCCGGACGCTTCGCCCCACGCGTTTTTTACCCGGGATCCGCGCCCCGCGTAACCGCGAAAATTATCGGCCCGCCCACCACACGATGACGGCGGAAATACGCTGGCCGCGCCACCGGGTAAGAACGTTTCGTACACTTCCAGACGGGGAGACACGAACGCCGGAGGAAAAGTCTATGCCGGAAGGTGGACCCATGCACAACGGACCGAACACAGACGACGAGCAAGCCCTCGACAGCTGGAAAAGCTCCTTTCTGAAAAAGCTGCATGAAGCGCAATCGCAATGCGCCAACCAGTTTGAAGAGACACTGGACCGCGCGGTCGTACCGGTCTTCGATGACCTCTCGAGCTTTCTCAGCGACAATGGGTTTAAGATCTCGACCCCGCTGAGCGAGTGCGGCCGACATTCCTTCAAGTACGAGTTGGCCGAAAACGCGTACCTGCTGATGATTTTCCGCTTCTCAGCCGTCGGCGAGTTTGAGTTGCGCACCGAGACGTTCGTGCCCGGCGCCGAGCCGCTGCTGGACAGACGTGTCGGGCGGATAGCCGACGTCGACGCAGATTGGGCCCAACGCCGGTTCCAGGACGGACTCGACCGTTTCGTCGATCTGCTGGCAGAGAACGCCGTAGCCCAACCCGCCGAGGAACTCGTTGCGGTGTGACCCCCGGCGGACGCCGGAGCCACCGAGATCCACGGTGGGGGAGTTGGCGGGTAGCACGGACAAGCGCTTCGGCCTGCCCGTGCTCTTTAAACGCGCTGCGACCTCAGCAGGTTGACCGTCACAACAATGGCAGCGCCGGTCTTTCAACAGGCGCCTACTCCGCGAGGGGGTTGATCACCAGACCGCTGGCGAGCTTCGGGTAGAAGTACGTGCTTTTCTGCGGCATCACTTCGCCGGCCTGGCAGACGCTGCGCAGCTCTTCCATCGTCGTGGCCTGCATCAGAAAAGCGGTCCCCTTGGATTCGCGGGCCGCGGCAACCGCCGCCTGCGCCGCCTTGACGTAGCGGAGCTCCGGGGCCTTACGGTCGCAAAGCTGGGGCGCGACCACACGGTCGAGCAGGTAAGCGTGCAGGAACGCCACGCCCAGCGCCCGCCAGGCAGCGGCGCGTTCGGGCTCCAGGTCATCGAGGATGCCGGGCTGCTTGGGACGCGCCATGAGGCAGCCCTGGCCGGCCGCGTGGTACACCCCCACCGCCTGCGGACCGAATCTCGCCAAGGCCTGTGGAACTTCCGCGGCGTTTTCGACCGGCAGGCGGGCGACTTCGAGGCGTTCATCTTCGCGGAGCAGTCCGCCGCCGACGCTGACGCCCGGCAGCACGCGGTGCGTGGGAAGGATCAGCAGCCCCGGGTCCTCCATTGCGCAGAAGACGCAGAGGACAGAGTTGGCGGGATGTTCCTCCGGCAGCGGCCCTTCCTGCTGGCTCAGCCAGTCGCGGTAGAGCGCGGCGGTCTCGTACCGGTGGTGCCCGTCCGCGATGTAGATGGGCTTGTCGACCATCAGGCTCGCTATCTCGGCGATCGTTTCGGGATCCGTGGCGGACCAGAGCCGGTTCTCAACGCCGTCCAGCGTCCCAACCGCCAGCGGCTCCGACGCCAGGGCCCGTTCAAAACGGCGGGTTACGACGTTCTCGGCGTCCTCGTAGAGGCCGAAGATGGGGCTCAGATTCGTCCGGGTGGCCTTGGTCAGGCAGAGCCGGTCTTCCTTCGGGCCGCCGAACGTCCGCTCGTGCGGAAAGACGCTTCCGGTGCCAAACGGTTCGATCCGCAGCCGCGCGAAGAACATCTTTCGGACGTAGTCCACCCCGCCGTGCGCGTAGCTCTGGTGGTAGACGTAACAGGCCGGCTGAGCATCCTGGACCATCGTGCCGTCCGCGAGCCACGCTTCAAGCTGTTGGCGCGAGGCCGCGTAGGCCTCGGGCGGGCCGGCCGACTTGGGCGGGATGTGCGGCAGGTCGATCTGGACGAAATTCCGCCCATCGGGCCGGAGCAGGGCCTGCTTGTCGTCCCGGTCGAGCACGTCGTAGGGCGGGGCAAGGCGGGTCGAGATGTCCCGGCTCGTGGGACCGGTCGCATACCGAATCGCCGGAAAAGGTCGAATTGTACTCATCTCTTGACGTCCTCCCGGTCCGAGTGCCCACGCGTCCCAAAATCATCGCAGCCGCCCGGGCAGCTCACGCCGCCGAAGAACACAGGGTCCTGTAACTCTTTACCTTGTCATTGGCTAGGGCGCCCCCGCGATCGGGGAAACTGCCGCACGGCCGCCGACTTTCAATTGACCCGACACTTACGACCATCTAGTATTGGGCGGTGCAGGACCCGGTCGCCGGCGCCTTGCGGCGGTCTCCCTGTAAGCGTTTACGCAACGTACCCTGCGGAGGTTCCCGGTGATGATTTCCAAGTTCTTGAATCTGCCAGCATTTTCGATGCTGCTGGCAACCAGTCTGTTCTCTATCACGTTGCTCGGCGGCTGTCCAGCCGCGCAGACGCCAACGGTGCCGCAGCAAGAAGAGGAGGACCAGGCAACCCAGCCGCCCCCGACAGCGCCCGACGACGGCCTGGACCGGCCAATCTCGCAGCCGGAGCTCGACGACGAGACCATTACCTCCGGCCCCGGGGACTCGACTCCGCCCGACACCGACGACCAGACCGGCGACGGCGACGACGGCGGCGATGGGGACCAGACCGAACTGGTTATCATCTCGGTCCAGGAACCGGCCGAGTTGCGGACCGTGCGGCCGGGAACCATCGTCAACCTGGTGTTCGATCTACTCGATCTAGCCGGCGCAGTGCAGAGCGGCGCCCTGCTTCTGGCGCGCGATGACGACAGCGACGGCCAGCCCGACGGCGACCCGGTCCTGATCCTGCCGTTTAACATCCGGGCAGGCTCCAACACGGTCTCGTTCGATACGAACGACGCCGCACACTTGCTGACCAACAGCTTCGGGCGTTTCGTGATCGGCGCCCGCGCTACGACCGTCTCCAATGCGGTGAAGATGGAGTACAGCCAGGCGACGCTCACGATCGATGGCATCGCGCCGACCGCGATGTGGCGGGGGGCGGGACCGGACCCGAACTCGGTGGACGCGGAAGATCACCTCGTCAATCGCAACATCAATTGGACCGTCCAAATCGACACGACCGACCTCAACTCGTCGCACACCGTGCGGATCCAGCTCGAGAACCTCGACGGCACGCGCTTCGATCTCGTGAGTACGACGACGGTCCCCGAAGGCGCAGACACGCGGACGTTTACCCGATCCCTGCTGGCCTTCCCGAAGGGTACGTATATCTACTACGTGACCGTGTCCGACGGCGTCACGCCGCCGCTGACGTTCTACGCCGGCGACAACAACCCCAACATACCGGGCCGGCCGAGGCTTTCGGTCACCAACCGCCTGATCGGCGAGTTCGATCTGAACGACCTGATCGACCGTGACCAGGGGGGCATCCTGCACGGCTTCAACTTCAACGACCTGGCCGGCAGCGCCATGACCGGCATTCCCGATATCGATGGCGACGGCGACGACGAGCTGATCATCGTCTCCCGCTTCGGCAAGCCCTTCCAGATCAGCGACAACGGCGTCGGCTTCGGCGAGGCCTACATGGTTTACGGCAGCGCGCAGGGGCTCAGCGGGGCGGAAGAGCCGCTGAACACCGTCGGCACCAACATCGCCGGGCTTCCGCTCGCAGGCATCCGGACGCCCATCGCGGTGGCCGACACGGTCATTCCGGGTCTTCCTGCGCAACGGAGCATCGCCTGGACGGAGGGGATTTCCGACGTGACCACGATCGCCGACATGGACGGCGACGATCTGCCGGAAATCGTCTTCAGCTTCCCGCGGGTGGAGTCGGTGAGTTTGCAGAATGACGCAGCCACCGTGCAGGCGCCCGACCTTCGGCCGGACATCGGCGGCATGGGAAGCGCTGAACTGGACGCATTCAGCTATAGCAGTGGCACGTGGTTCCCGAATGTCTCCCAGTTCGCGCGCGGCGGGATCGTGATCGTCTCGAGCCACAACCGAATTCTCAAGGATCCAACTCGCCAGAACCGCAAGTTCGACCGCCTGATGGACCTGCACGAGGTCGGGCAGATGTTCAGTCCGAAGGAGGGCGGCTCGTCGGGGATGGGGTTCCCGGACTTCGTGCCTTACATCAAGGGCTCCGTAGTCACCGCGGACCTTATCACAAGCTGCGATGGGGAGGACACCGAATACGACCGGGTCGAGTTGCTCTGGGACCTCATCTTCACCAACCAGGGGCCGGGCGGCTTCTCGAACCCGTATACCGGACGGCCGTTCGACGATCCCAATACGAGCCCGCCTCTGTCGAACTTCAACTTTATTCGCTGGACCATCGGCGACCTTGACGGGTTCGTCGAGCCGGTCGACGACAAGTGCGAGGAGAACTGCGTGCTCATCAATCGCTGGTTCGAGTGGCAGGGCGACGGTGGCTACGCCTGCTTCCCGTGCACCGAGTGGGATTGGCTGACGCAGCAGTGTGTCGGAGCCGACGGGTCGAATCCGAGCTGGCATACTTCCTCCTTTATGGGACTCGAAAGCCAGTTCAGCGTCTGGAGCGGTTTCTACGGACGCGCTACGCCCCACGTGGGCTCGAGGCCGGACCTCGCCGGCGCACGCGTGCTCGGGCAACGCGTGGACGACCGCTTCGGTACGTCGGTCGGCAGTGACGGCACGTGGCTCTACATCGGGTCTCCGCTGCATACTGCCATCCGGGGTGACGCGGTCGCGGGCGATGATGTCTCCGAGCTGCCCACGGACACGCGCGATACGTGCGGTGTCGTGTACCAGATGCGGACCGACGCGCGGCCGTTCCCGGGCTCGGCAACCTCGTACGCGCAGCTTTGGACCGAACCCGGAACGCGCACCCTCCCTGATCCGGATCCCGACGACGAAGAGCCGGCCCCCACGGAGCCGATCGCCTGGCCTTATTTGGACGTCGAGGATCCCAACCGCACAGACTGGTCGATGCCGGTGCCGCACAACTACGTGATCGAGGACGTCGGCTCGATGCGCGGCCGCGATCAGCACTGGGAAGGGGCTCCGGGCGAGCTGATCGTGACCGAACCACCGGATGGACGGCCTCTTGACCGCAACGACCAGACCATCCGGTACACCTTTGAACCCCCTGATTCGAAGTGCTCGATCGACAGCCGGGAGGACGAAGGCTGGCTCCAGGCGGACGCATGCGCCACATCGCCGGTCTATGGCGGGTTCGTTGCGGTCGAGTCGGCCGAGTTCTATGTCGACCGCACACCGCAGATCGTCGGGCCGCACGTCGGCGCGCAGCTTGGTCAGGTCCGGGCGCTGGGCGACGTGAACGACGACGGCATTCGGGATTTCGCCGTCGGATCGGCCAATGTCGTGCGCGACTTTTCCGCCCCACAGGACCCCAACAACCCGGGCGGCAACCCGACGGTCGGCGCCGTCTTCATCGTCTACGGCCGCTCCACCGGCGTGCAGACCGCCAACGACATCCTGCTCGAACGCCTGGCCCTGCGCCGCGCCGATCCCGACCGGCTCAACGGCGTGCTGATCAAGGGCGCCGATGCCAATGACCTGCTCGGCCGCGCGTTTGGCGACGCCGGCGATTTCAACGGCGACGGCTTTGCCGACGTGGTTGTCGGAAACGAAGGCGACAACGGCAACAGCGGTGAAATTATCATCGTCTTCGGTTCGCGGACGCTCTTGAGCCCCGGACCGAACACCGACTCCGGTGATGGCATTCCCGGAGACTCCGACGGCGTCGACGCTTTCGGCGGCTGGACGCCCAACGCCGTCGTGAACTCGCTGAACGCGATCCACTTCGTCGGCGAGAACCCCGGCGATCTGGCCGGCGCGAACGTGGCCGGAATCGGCGACGTGGACAACGACGGCTTCGCCGATGTCCTGATCGCGGCCCCGGGTGCCGAAACCGGCCACAAGGGTGCCGTTTATCTGATCTACGGCTCGGATGACTTCACCGGCGGCGAGGTTCTCAACCTCTCGCAGGTCGGAACCGTCGATCTCCAGGGCGTCAAGTTCATCGGGCGCAACGCCGGCGATTATCTCGGCGGCGGCTCGATCACCTTCCCCAACGCCCTGAACAACATCTACCTGAACCCCGATCAGGTGCCGGTGACCGTCGAGTCGCACGGCATCGCGGCGCTCGGCGACATCAACGGCGACGGCAAGGCTGACTACGCGATCAGCGCGATGCTGGCCGACCCGCTCGACCGTCAAAACGCCGGCGAGGTGTACGTCATTTACGGGAAATAGGACCGCCTGCGGATGACGGCTACGGGCGGGCACCGCCCCCCGTCAAACAACGCAGGGGCACAAATCCTGAAACGGAACGGCCCGCGCGTGCACCGCACCGCGGGCCCCTTTTCACTGCGCTGAGCGAGGCGCGTTTTGATCAATGCGCGTGGGAACATACCGAGCCCGAAGCAAGCGAGCGACAGGAACTCCCGTGCTCTCTGTCCTTGCTCGCGCTTCGGGCTCTGATTGCCGGAACTCGCTGATGCAAGCTTCCACGCTGGTGCGCTACGCCAACCCCGCCACATCCACCCCCTTGGACTTGGCGACTTCGATGGCTTTTTCGTACCCGGCGTCGGCGTGGCGGATGATGCCGGTCGCCGGATCGGCCGTCAGGACGCGCTCGATCCGTCGGTCGGCCTGAGCGCTCCCATCGCAGACGATCTTCGCCCGAACTAGGGCAGCCAGCGGCCGGCAAGGATGCCCTCCACCGTAAGGTCTTCGTCTAGCTCGTCCCACCGCAACGCCTTTCCGCGCGCCTCGATGCGGACCCTTGCCAGCAGCTCGTCACTGGCGTCGCGCAGGCGGCGATACTTGGCCGCGGGAAAACCGACTTGTCGTCCGTCTTCAAGCTCGACCCAAACCGTCCGGTCGCGCACCCAGGCACGGACGGCGCGGGCAGGCTGCGTTGTCGTCGGCGTGCTACCCGAAGTACTCATGCCATTTGCTCTCAAATTCCTCCCGGTGCTCGCGCACGATCTGTTCCAGCTCGCGCAGCTCCGATGGTCCCATGCCATCATTATACACCAGCCCCACCGGGCTGAGCCAAAATTTACACGAGTCCTCTGCCCTGCGAATGTGTACGTGCGGCGGCTCGTGGCCCTCGTTGCTGTAGAAGTGAAACCGGAACCCCTTGTACCGAAAGATGGTCGGCATTCCAGGCCCTCAACGTGTTCATCCTAATGCGAGACGCCGAAGCCGGGCTGGTG
>JBHHZX010000190.1:0-8048 GCA_046758265.1 Phycisphaerae bacterium | reverse complement strand
CAGGCACAAGGCGCGGAAGTCACTCAACCAGCGGCAGCACCGCCCGCCGAAGCACGCGCTCAACAGCCTTCTGCTTCCGAGCCACAAGACCCGGATCTCGCGCAAGCGGCTGTACCTCCGTCGGCGCGAGCGCAACAACCGCTTACTCCGCAGGCGCAGCCCGCGGGAGTTGCCCAACCAGCGTCAGCACCACCGGCCGAAACAGAGACAGTAACGCCGCCCGTCCCACCCGCGGCGCGGTCCGCGCTGGCGGGGGTCGCGAAGCCGTATGAGCCCGGTGCTGCCAAACCGGCCCCCGTGGCGCGCGCGGCGCATCCGCAGCGGCAATCTGCTGCAAAGCTCGCGCCGACCCAAAACGAGCCGCCCAAGAGACCAAAAGTGGAAGCCGTCCTGGCAAAAGCCCGCGCGGAAGCGCGTGGTGGCGCGAGCGAGGAAAAGCGAGGGACCCCCGCTACGGCCCGGCGAGACCGGCCGGGCCCCAAGCCGCCCAAAGCGCAATCAGAGACCAAACCGCTGGCAAACGCGCGCGCGGCCAAGAAGAAGGGTGGTTGCGGGGATAAAAGCAGCGCCAAGAAACCGAATCCGCGGCCTTCACCGGATGGTCCGCAGCCGCGCTGGGTCTGCAAGCAGCCGAAGGTCACGGCGGAGCCGGTCTGGCGGGGGGAAAAGACTGACTTCGTCTTCGAGATCGGCAACGAGGGAGAAGGCGACCTGCAGATCAAGCTCAAGGCCGGGTGAGGGGTCAAGATTGCCGGTCGGTCCGACCGCACCATCGCCCCCGGTCAGAGCGAGTCGGTGAAGCTTACCATCACCACCAAGCGTTCGGGACCTTTTACCAAAAGGATCACCGTCCTCACCAACGACGCGAAGCAGCAGCGGGCCACGCTCGAGTGCGCGGGAGCCGTTCAGGTAGCCTTCAAGATGGAGCCACGGACCATGCTCAACACCGTGAGCTTCAGCGAGATACCGCGCGACGCCGAGACCCGGCGCAAGACGGTCACGATCACGCGTGGCGACGGCGGTCCGCTGGCGCCGGAACTGCTGCCCGTCGATCATGCGAATGTCCAGGCATCTTTGCGGGAGATCGAGCCGGGTGAGCGCTACCAGCTCGACGTTGACATCCGTCCTCCCTGGCCGAAAAACAACACGGTGCGAACCAACCTGACGCTCAAGACCGGCGTGAGTGAGGCACCGCAAGAAACGATCCGCGTCTATGCCCGAATGGCCCGGCGCCTCCGCGCGAAGCCGCCCCGATTCAGCATCCCGCAGAACATCAGGTCGACGCGCGACCTGAAAGTAGACTTAGTATGGTCTGGCGGCAAGCCGGGGAGAATCCTTGAAGCGACGTCGAGCGACCCGCAGACAACCGTCCGCATCGAGGACAAAGACGGCCAACAGGTCCTGGTGCTGCAAGTTCCTCCGGAGTACACGCCGCCGGCCAGACGGACCGGCTTCGTCACAGTCAAAACGGACGACCCGGAAGCGCCGCAGCTGCGTATCCCGATATACGTCCGGTCGTCACGTGTCGGATCGCGTTCACAGGTCGCCTCCCCGGCCATGTCGAAGGTAAAACGACCGGCTGCAGGAGCGACGAAACCGCCTACCCTACCGGGCCGGCAGCCACCGAAAAAACCGGCGCCGTAACGGATCGCTCCGCACGGTCGGCATCCCATCGCCCCCAACGCACGTGCCGGCGTGAGTTGTTCGCGCTCCGCCGGCTGTCGGCGACCCCCTCCGCTCACCGGTGAAGCGACGCGTTCCTGCCGCCGGCGTAACTGTCCATTGAAAAAGGGGGCGGGCTCCGGGCCGTCGGGCGAAACCCTCGGAAAATAAAGGTGTCTGGGAGGTGCCTGTCCCCTTTCTCAACGGACTCGCAACGCCGCCAAGCCGCCAACCGGAACGACAACGGCGGGCTGACGCCCGCCGTTGACTGGGGTTTGGCGCTTCTGGGGGTGGTTTTCGAGTAGACCGCTTCTGACGGGGGTCGAGGAAGGCCATGCACGTTTTTTTAGCCAAAGGACTTGATCTTGGGCTGCGATCGGTTACCTAGTGTTCTAACTAGATCAACGAAAGACCAGTTATAGGCAGTCAAGGCTGAAGTAGGAGAATTTCGCTCGTTTGTTCTTTGACAGGTGAGAATTCCTCAGGCTTTGTTGGCGGGGCGTTGTGGGAGGTAGTCCCGGCGGTCGGTCAGGAGGCGCCCGAACCCGACCACCCCGGTGCGGTCCGTCAAAACCAGCCACGGCGCCTCCCGCGTCGGCGCCTGAAAAGGCAAGCACTTACGACGTTGCGGCGGAGTTAAACCCCGCCAGCGAGGCGCCTCCCGGGTCAGAGGAATCGGCAGCGGCGGATCGAGCGCCTCCCGACGCGGCGATCGCTGGAGACGCCTCGGCCGGGGCGCCGAGCGCGAATCAGGCTGCGGCTGCGCCCAGCCAAAGCCGATGCGCGCCGTTTCGGGCCATCATTCTGGCCAAGCTGGAGCAGGGTCTCTCGGCCAAACGAATCCACCAGGACCTGGTCGCCGAGCACGGCTTTGGGGCGAAGTAGCACAGCGTCCGGCGGTTCGTCCAACGACTGCGCGGCGCCCGCCCGCTGCCCTTCCGACGGATCGAGTGCGAGCCGGGCGCTGAGGCCCAGGTCGATTTCGGCAAAGGTGCCCCGGTCATTCGTCCCGACGGCAAACGGCGACGGCCCCATGTCCTGCGCGTGGTCCTCAGCCACTCCCACAAGGGCTACAGCAAAGTGGTCGCTCGCCAAACGACGGAGAACTTCATTCGCTGCCTGGAAAACGCCCAATGACACTGTACGGCTCTTGCGCCACCGAACCAGGCGGCGGGCTGCGCTCCGCTGTGCAGGGCACCGCTCCGCCCGACGCCGATTGGCAAGGCTGCACGTGTTGGAGTAACATTGGAAGTGCTACCCTGAGTGGGGCAGGTCGCCGCTGCCGGTTGCTGTGCTGGGCCGCAGATACGGAGCGGCTCGTCGGGGTTGGCACAGCGCCGCGGGACCGCGCAGCCGAATGGGCTGGCGTAATCACCTGTGGGTTCACACACGCCGGAGATTCGAAGAGATGATCGCCCGTCCAGTCCAAGTCGCTGCTGTCATCCTCCTGACATGGGCTGCCCAGGCGGCCACGGTTCAGAGGACCGACGCGATAGCGAAGTTGCGCGTCTTGCTCCTGAGCGGCCAGAACAATCACGACTGGCGGGAAACGACGCCGCGGATCGAGCAGATACTCGAAGAAAGCGGGCGATTCACGGTTGACGTGACCGATCATCCTGAGCAGGTCACCCGGGAGACTCTCCAATCGTACGATGTCGTGGTCAGCAACTGGAACGCGTTTCACCGCGGCGATCCGCCCGCGGTCGTGGACTGGCCCGAGGCGACGCGGCAGGCGTTCCTCGATTTCGTCCGCGGCGGCAGAGGATTCGTCGTCATTCACGCGGGCAGCTCGTCGTTCTACGACTGGCCCGCGTACCACGTGATGGCAATTGCCCGGTACGGGTTTGATCAGACCGGCCATAGCGTGCGACACACGTTTCCCGTGCGGATCGAGAAGTCCGATCATCCCATCACGGGGGGCATGCGCGACTTTGTGATCCACGACGAGCTGTGGCACAACGCCTCGGTGGTGCCGGCAGCCACCGTGCTCGCGTCAGCCTTCTCGGCAAAAGACACCGGCGGGAGCGGCAAGCAGGAACCGGTCGTGTTCGTCCGACCGTTCGGCGAAGGACGTTCGTTCACGATCCTGCTGGGGCACGACCTGCGGCCGATGCGTCACCCGGCATTCTGCGCCCTGCTGTGCCGAGGGGCGGAATGGGCCGCGACCGGAGCGGTAACGCTGCCGTTGCCGACGCGCTGGCCTCCCACGCCGGCCGCCGTTGCAACGCTGGACACTTCGCTCGAAGACGCGCTCAAGGCGATCCGGTCATATCAATTCGGTCAGGACCGTACGCCGTTGCAGGTCGTTGAGGCCTCCGTCCATGCCGCCGGCGATGATCCGCAGCAGCGTCAGGTGCTCGCGGATCACTTGGCGGCGATGGCGAGCGGTGAAGCATCGGCTGAGTGCAAGCGTTTCATTTGCAAGCAACTGGCATGCATCGGCTCAGCCGAGCACGTATCGGCGCTGGCGCCGCTCCTGAGAGACCCGCAACTGACGGTCGCCGCTCGCGGCGCACTGGAGATGATACCCGGCCCGGAAGCGTCGGCGGCACTTCGCGACCTGCTGCAAACGAGCGACGGTGCGCTTCGCGTCGGCGCGATTCAAAGCCTCATGCGTCGGCGGGATCGTGAGGCCGTACCGCTGATCGCACCGCTCATGAACGCCGAAGACCGCAACACGCGCGCGGCAGCAATCGCGGCGCTGGGCCACATCGGCGGCGGCGCCGCCCGCGACGCTTTACTTGGTGCGAAACGCGATTTGCCCGCCGATTGCAAACGGATTTGGGCCGACGCGATTCTCCGCTGTGCCGAGCGGTTGTGGAGCGAAGGCAACCGCGCGGCGGCACAGCCGCTTTGTGACGCATTGGTCACTGATGAACTCCCGGACTACATCCGTATCGCGGCCCTGACCCGTCAACTGGTCTGCGTCGACCAACCGGACGACGAACGGCTGTGGTCCGCGCTCGCGGACGACGATCCGGCTTTCCGCGCGGCCGCGCTCCGTGCGCTCCGTGAGTATGGCAGCCCGCGTCAACTGGCCGGCCTCGCGGCTCGACTGGAAAAGCTGCCGGATGAATTCCAGCGGCAGGCAATTCCCATGCTCGCGTCACGACGTATCTCCGCCGCGCTACCCGCGATCACCCGCGCCGCCGACCACCCCGCTGCGGGCGTCCGTCGCGAAGCGCTGGTGGCCCTGGGTACACTCGGCGACGCGTCGACGGTCGCCGTGTTGCTCGCGAGACTCGACGATGCTTCCCCCGCCGAGACGCGGGTCATCGCGCACAGCCTCACGCGCCTGAGAGGTGAAAGCGTAAACGCCCGCATGATCGGCCTGGCGGTAACCGCCAAGCCCGATCACGCCCGCGCGCTGATCAAGGCGCTCGTCGCACGGAAAGCCGGCGAAGCTGTGCCGACACTGTTGGAGCTTGTTCGCCGAGATGATCCCGAACTGGCGGACGAAGCGGTGCGAGCCCTCGGGGAACTGGGTGATGTCGATGTCTCCAACCGCCTGATCGCATTGCTGGCTGAACCACATCGCGCGGCTTCACCGGACGCCATTCGCCGCGCCTTGGTGCAAGTGAGCCGTCGCTTGTCGGGAGACCCGGCCCGGCCGACCCTCACCGCGTTGGTGACGGCAGATGATGCTCTGGCAACCGAGCTCATGCCCGTGCTGAGCACGCTGGCAGGATCGGCAGCTTTGCAGGCGGTCTGCGAAAGAACCTCCGCGCGCGACGATGACCTCCGCCTGGCCGCGATTCACGCGCTGGCGGAATGGGCGGACCCGGCCGCTCTCGAGCCTTTGCTCGAAGTGGCCCGCGCGGCGAAGCTCCCACGCGAGAAAACGTTGGCGTTGCGCGGCTTCGCCAGACTCCTGCCGCTCGCTGAGCAGATGCCACAGAACCAGCGCGCAGTGTTGCTGGAACGTGCCATACACCTGGCCGAGCGTCCGGACGAGAAGAAAGCCCTGCTCAGTTGCGCACCGTGCGTGCCGTCCGGAAGGGTGCTTCAATGGGTGGGCGATTGTCTCGCGGCGCCTGAGATCACCGGCGAGGCGTCCTTAGCCGCGCTTTCGCTGGCCGATTCGCTTGAGCACGCACATCCCAAGCTGGCCTCGGTCGCTTTGCGACGCATTCTCAATCTCAGTACAGATCAAACGATCCGCAGCGAGGCCTTTCGGCGTCTTTGCCAGCTTGGCAAATTGGTGAACCTGGCCCTCGCCGCGAAAGCGGACAGCCCCGATGATTTGAAACCTGATTTCGACGGGCAGGAGGCCCACGCCGCGATCGACGGCGACCCGGGTACCTACTGGGATGAGCAGAACGATCAGTCCGTGTACCGCCTTCGTTTGTCATTCGACGATCCGGCCACTGTCGCTGCCATCACCATCACCGGATACAGACACCACGATCATGCTCCGCGAGGATTCCTGGTAGTATGTGACGAACGCCAAATCGCTGAGATTCAGGACGCAACGTACTCAAACAACTACCTGGCGATCACGTTTCCCGAGACACTCTGCACAACGCTCGAACTGGTGATCACCGCTTACTATGGAAGGAGTCCCGCCATCCGCGAGTTGGGGATCTACGGAGGAATTTCGAAAGCCCCCGATCAGAACTCGATGCAGCCCGAGTGGCGACGCACCGATTCGACGCTGACGCTGCTCAATCATGGGCGACCCGTCTGGACATTCAACTATGGCGCCGGTCTGGCCAAACCATACTTCCATCCGGTGGCGCTCGTGGACGGCACGGTGCTGACGTGGGACGCTCCGCCGGATCACCCCTGGCATCATGGACACTGGTTTTCCTGGAAGTACGTCAATGGTCTCAATTACTGGGAGGAAAGCCGCGAGACGGGCGAGAGCGATGGGCGAACAACCATACGCGGCGTCGAGATCACCTCGCCGGACGACCATACCGCACGCATCCAGATGACCCTCCATTATGGCCGGCCCGGCGCCAAGCCTGTCCTAATCGAAGAGCGTCTCATCGAGGTGTCGGCTCCGAATGAGGCCGGTCGATACCACCTCGACTGGACCATGACCTTCAGGGCGGGCATGGACGAGGTCGTTCTGGACCGCACGCCACTGTCGCACGAAAAGGGTGGCAAGATCTGGGGCGGATATGCGGGGCTGGCTTTCAGATTGGCAAAAGGCCTTCAAGAACTGCAGGCCGTCAGCAGCAAGGGCGAGGTCACGGAGTGGAAGAATCAACGGCATCGCTCGAAAGCCACGGCGATGGAATACCACGGTCTGATCGACGGCCGACCGGCGGGCGTTGCCATCCTGGATCACCCCGAGAACCTCAATGCCCCATCTCCGTGGTACCTCATCAATTCAGACGTCATGACCTACATCAACCCCGCGGTGATCTGCTTCGGCCCGCACACACTTCCAGCGGGCGAGAGTCTGACGTTACGCTATCGCACGATCATTCATCCCGGGTACTGGGACGCATCGGATCTGCGGCGCGAATACAACCGCTTTGTTCGAACGAAATGAGGTCCAATCCCACGGGCGGAACTGAGACTATGAGGACGACCACTCGCAAGCTCACTCGCAGAGAATTTGCAAAGGGTACTGCAGTCGCCGCCGCTTCGCTGGCGTTTCCAACGGTCGTTTCGGCCCGCGCGTTCGGCCGTAGCGCGCCGAGCAACAGGATCACCCTGGCCATGATCGGCGTGGGCCAACGCGGAACGGACGTAATGCATGGGTTTACACACCACGAAGACGTCCAGTTTCTGGCCGTGTGTGATCCGTTCCGTAATCGGCGCGAGAGAGCCAAGGCCTTTCTCAATGATAAGTATGGGGCAGACGTCGTCGAAGCCTACGACGACCTCCACCAGATGCTCGCGCGCGATGAGATCGACGGCGTCATTATCTGCACGCCGGACCACTGGCACATTCCCGCCGCCATCTACGCCGCCCGAGCCGGAAAGGACATGTACGTTGAAAAGCCGCTCGGCGTGAGCTTGGCCTGGGCCTGGGAGCTGCGCGAAACAGTCCGCCGCTACGGCAGCGTATTCCAGTACGGCACGCAACAGCGGTCTGATTGGCGGTTTCGGTTCGCCTGCGAACTGGTGCGCAACCAGTACATCGGCGAGTTGCAGCGTATCGAGGCCTGGTGTCCGGATGTCTCGGATGATTGGAACGACTTCCACGTCAATCGCTACGGCTCAACCGAGCCGGCGCCGGTCCCGGAGGGATTCGATTACGACCTGTGGCTCGGCCCGGCCCCCGAGGCCCCCTACACCGTGGACCGGTGCCGGCGAGAAGGTGCGTTCCACATCTATGACTACGCCCTGGGGTTTATCGCCGGCTGGGGTGCCCACCCGCTGGACATCGCTCAATGGGGAAATGATGCCGACCATACGAGCCCGGTCTA
>JBHHZX010000189.1:0-8051 GCA_046758265.1 Phycisphaerae bacterium | reverse complement strand
CCCCGGGGGGCGTGTCTTGGGCGCGTTCGGCGCGAAGCCGTTTTCGTCGCGGAACGTCGGCACACCAGACTCGGCCGACATGCCCGCCCCGCTGGAGACACAGACGGACCCCGCCGCCGCCAACAGCTCCGCCGCCCGTTTGATCGCTTCCTCGCTCATGGTCCCTCAGTCTACGTCCCGTCCACCAAGTAGAGTAGTAGGTCGGGTCCGCAGACCCGACGCTTCCAAGTATTGAGTAGAATAGCCGGGTGCCACGGACAAGCTTGCCGGGCCGCCCGCGGCCCCTTGCCCGTGCCCTCCGATCCTGCCGCTCCACTCGTCACCACTGTCCACGTCGCCGGCCGCGTGCCAGCGACGGGCTCTGCGGACAGGCGTCCATCTCCAATGGCACATCGTCCAGGCCGGCGTACCAGCGGGCGCTCGACCACAGCCAGTCCGTCGGCACCGCGCACAGCTCACGCCGAGCCGGGTTACCATGAATATACTCGACGCAAGCCCACGCGGTAGCTTCGTCGTAGATGTTTCGGTCGTATCCGCCGCCGGCCTGCCAGAAGCGGTACTCGACGCGGCCGGGCCGGCCGACTCGCAGTCGATCGAGGAAATGTGGGGCAAACCGCCGCAGGTGCAGCAAGGCCCGACGCGCGACCGGCTGCTTGATCGCCTTGAGGACGGCGGAAATCGAGTACTCGGCCGACGTCGGATAAAGCAGGACGTGCACGTGTTCGGGCATGATGACGTACGCCCAGAGTTCAAAGCACCAGCGCTGACGGGCGCGGTCAAGAGCTTCGATGAGCCAGCGGCGCGTACGCTCCTTGGTCAGCAGCGGCAATCGCGGGAAGCACGAGAAGGTCAACTCGTGCGCATGCCCCGGTTCGTTCCATGTCGTCCGTCGCTTGCGGTGAGCTGCTGGTGCCGGCATGAGGTGATCGGAGCCAAAGCTCGAGCGGAAGGCACGGGCAAGGGGCCGCGGGCGGCCCGCCAAGCTTGCCCGTGCCACCCGGCACCCGGCGCGATGCCGTCATCAAGGCGTTTGGGGCGGACGACTGAACGGTGGGGATGGCCCGCGGGCGGGGTGAAACAGCGGCTTCTGCACTTCCCGGATGTAACCCTTGGCCTGGAAATAATCGAGCGCTTCTTGCGTTGAAGCGAAGACCCTGGTGGCCGTCTCCGTGATAAATGGCGACGGTTCGGCCTTCGGTTGCCAAACGACGTAGACTTCTTTGGTCGCCTCGTACGCGTGCTGGAGCTCGCGTTCGACGCCGGAGGAGAGCCCCGGTTTGCCGCCGGGTAGCTCGGGGATGAAGCTGATGATCATGTCGGACTGGTCAATCAGCTTGAAATCGCGGGCGTAGATTTGGGCGTCGATGTCGCGGGCGATAGTGGTCACCTCGTGCACGTCGAACTCTACCTGTCGCCCGTTCACCTCAACTGTGATTTTCGTTTCCGCCCGCTGCGTCGCCGCACCCGCTTCGAACAGCAGCCGCTTCTCCTCAATGTCACCGGGGTCGAAGGTGATGAAGTGCTCGGCGATCTGCGCCCGAAAGGCGTCAATCTGGGCGAGGGTGTCCGGCATGTCCATCACGTGCGTCATCGGGAACGACGGGTAGGCCCGCTTCGTCTCCGGCCGGAAGATCAGCCGATACAGCGATTCGACCGAGTCGTCCTCGATCCCCCTCGTGAACACGTAGAAGTTGCCGTGCCCGCGGATCGCGCTGGCGAAGATCTCGGTGGCCAGGATTTCCTCCTCCCGCCAGACTAGGATGTCCTTGAGCGTGTGTGGCACGTCGTGGTCGCGCAGCAGCCGTTCGTGTACCGCATCGAGATTGTCCACCAGCGTGACGTACAGGTCGGCGTCGAGCGCGAGCATCTGGTCGTGGTCGAAAGCCGGGAACAGCCCGTGTTTCCACCGAAACGAAGCGTGCGTGTTGACGATTACGGTCTCGTGCTTGTTTGCGTCCCCGAGAATGTCCTTAAACACCGACCGGCGCAGCGCGTGCAGCCGGGCCAAGGGCAAGTCGAGGATACGCCCCGGGCGGACGTCGGGGGCCTCCTTGTACATCAGGTCGCCCACGTGGTAGACGTGCACGCGCTGCCCACGCGCTTCGGCCCGCTTGGCGACTTTGTTGAGGAACGGCTTTTTGTCCACACCGACCTGGCCCGTCACGACCACCCGCCGGCCTTTAGAGTGCGGGCGACCGAACAGCGGTCCGGTCTGGGATCCGACAGACATACTTCGCCAATCTCTCCTGCGGCCAGCGTCGGTCCGGCGCCGCGCCGCGCGGCACGCCGGCCGCGACCGCGCCAACGCGACGGCCCTTTCATCGCTGGGCCGTCCACCGGTTCGCCGGCATCTTGATTTCACTGTGTACGGCGCTATCATGGGGGTTAGCCGCTGGTTTGGCAACGACCCGGGCCAGCAACGGCAGAGCGGCTGTGGCGGAACTGGCAGACGCGCTAGGTTCAGGTCCTAGTCCGGTTCACACCGGGTGGAGGTTCGAATCCTCTCAGCCGCATGCCCAGCACGTAGGGGATGATAGGGGAGCCCTCCGCGAACCCCCCGGGTGGGTGTGTGCGAATAAATCGGCCGGCCGGGCGTTTTACTTCATGAGACGGTGCCGTCCAGGCGGACGGCGCTGTATATTGGATGTGGGGGGAACGAACCGGCCCCATTCGCGCGGCGAAGGGCGCAAGTCAGTCGACCGATGCTGGTCAATCAGGACAGGAGTGTGAACATGAACCGGGTATTCTTGACGAGCTTGTTAACAGGTGTGTTGGCTGCGATGGCGTGGGCTCAAGAGGGCGCCGACAGTCCCGAGCAGCGCGGTGAAAGACGCTGGCGAGGAGGTCCGGACCGATCGATGTGGGCGGACCGCATGTTCACCCGCATCGCCGACGAGCTCGACCTCGACGAAGAGCAGCGCACCCAGTTTGACGAAATCACCGCCGAGCACCGGGAACGCATGCGCGAGAGCGGACGACGCTGGATGGAGGTTCGTCAAGCGATGCGCGACGGCGATGAGGAGCGCGCCGCCGAATTGCGGGCTGAACTGCGGGAGTGGCGTGGAGCCGAGAGTGGGATTTCTGAGGTGTTGGATGAGATCGAGCCGATTCTGCGAGACGATCAGGTCGGCCGGCTCTGGGAAATTCAGGACCGCATGCAGCGCGGCCGCGATCACCGCGAGCGCTACAGCAGGATCGTTCGCGAGCTCCCCGACGAGCTTGAACTGGACGAGGAGCAACGGGGGGAGTTTAGTCGGCTGCTCGCAGCGCGGCGAGAGCAGATGCGGGAGAGGTGGGCCGAGAGACGGCCGCTGATGCAACAGATGCGCGAGGCGCACGAGGCCGGCGACGAAGAGCGCGTCGCGGAATTGCGAAGGCAGCTGGAAGAATCGCGCCCGGACCCCGCGACCATGTTCGCCGCGTTTTTCGAACAGCTCAAGGACATTCTGACCGAGGAGCAGCAGGTGCGCCTGGCGGCCTACCGCGAGCGGTTGGAGGCCGGTGGCCGTGACGAGCGGCGCGGGCCGGGTGATCTGCGCAACGTGCTGCGCGTGGCTAAGCGGCTAAGGCTCAGTAGCGAGCAAAAAGGCGAGTTGAAGGACATCGAACGCGAAGCGATAGGCGCGTATCGGAAAACCGGTCGTCGCGACCGGGAAGGGCAGGCGCGCCTCGCGGCTAAAGTAAAAGAGGAAATTGTCCAGATGCTCGACGCAGAGCAGGTCGAGCAATTCGAAGAGCAGCTTCAACGATTCGAACGCCGCAATCGTCGCCAGCGCGA
This sequence comes from Phycisphaerae bacterium, assembly GCA_046758265.1. Classification (GTDB taxonomy): domain Bacteria; phylum Planctomycetota; class Phycisphaerae; order UBA1845; family Fen-1342; genus JALSRY01. The sequence continues at coordinate 4,273 of JBHHZX010000189.1, read as the reverse complement.
CGGCTAGCGGTTGCGAAGCGGCGCGTCCAGCGGCGCTTCGAATCCTCTCAGGTGCATGTTCAGAATATGTGGGCGGCTAGGCCGATCCTGACCGCCCCTTTTTCCACGCTCTTTTGACGCCCTGAGAAGCGCTGGAAGTGCAACAGATGATCGCGTGCTCAGGGCTGCACGCCGCGCGCAAGGAAGCGGGGCCGGCGTCAAGCCACGACGCGGCCCCGCCTTGTGGCCTGTGATGCCGCGGTTTCGAGGTCAGCCACAGCGCTTCACGTTCTCGGCCTTGGGCCCCTTCTCGCCTTGCGTCACATCGAACTCCACCCGTTCGCCCTCATTGAGCGTTCGGTGCCCTTCCGCCTCGATCGCGCTCTGGTGGACGAATACGTCCTGGCCGTCGTCCGACTGGATAAAGCCGTACCCCTTCGAGTCATTGAACCACTTCACTATACCGGTAGCCATGAGACATAAACCCTGCTGCGCCGCGGATGAGCCCCGGTTGAAACAAACGCTGTTTCGCTGAGGATCAGGAAGCGGGGACCCATCCAATCGGCGTTTGTGCCTGCATTATCGTCGCTGACGGCTTCAAAGTCAAAGACCGCCGTTGCGATCTTTTCTCGGGGTTTCCGAGCTTCAGCCGATGCCGCGCCCTTGCTACTGCTAAAGTGGGGTCTCCAGCCACGTCGGTAATCTGCACGTGCCCGGCCAGGCGTGCGCGAGCCATGAACGTCTGCTCGTCCCTGGGCTGGCAACAGCGAGCGCGGCAGTGGGCCCTGCACTCTCTGCTGTCCGGCACTGCTCGGACGTTGCTGACGAATCGTTGTCGCCCTACGATGTGACATCGTAAGGTCGTGGGGCCGGAGCACGTCTTTCCGGTCAGGTGCGCCCGAGCGAGCGATGCCCATGAGCAACGCGACGAAACCGGAGAAGAGCCGGCGACTGGGCGATTTTGAGGTCGTCCGCGAGATCGGTCGGGGCGGGATGGGGATCGTGTACGAAGCTCGGCAGGTCTCGCTCAACCGCAAAGTTGCGCTCAAGGTGCTTTCCGGCAGCCTGGGTCTAACCTCGAGGGCCGTGGTGCGCTTCCGTCGCGAAGCTGAGGCGGCAGCCAAGCTCCATCACACCAACATCGTGCCGGTCTACGCGACAGGCGAAGAAGACGGTACGCATTACTACGCCATGGAGTTGATCGAAGGCCCATCACTGAGTGTGGTGATCCGCCAGATGCGCAACAGCGTGGATAGGGCGGGCGTCTTGCCCGCCAGGGGTGACCCGGAGAACGAGCCACAGGCACGCGACCGCGCGACTTCGGCCGGAGCCGACGTTACGCAAACAACCACAGAAGCCAGCAGGATTCTGCCTTCCTGGCTCGCTGAGACCCTAACCCGGCAGCGGGCGACGGCGGGCACTCTGTCCACAGTGGGGGACAGCTCCACGACGCTGACGACCGGCGGCGGTTACTTTGACACGGTCGCCCGCATGATCGCCGACGTGGCCGATGCGCTGGATTACGCGCACGACCAAGGGGTCATTCACCGGGACATCAAACCGTCGAATCTGCTGCTGTCGCCGGATGGCAAATTGAGCATCAACGACTTCGGCCTGGCCCGGATGCTGGAGCAACCCGGGATGACGACGAGCGGCGAATTTGTCGGCTCGCCGCTGTACATGTCGCCCGAGCAGATCACTGCCGGGCGGGCGCCCCTGGATCATCGCACGGACATCTACTCTCTGGGCGCCACGCTCTACGAGTTACTGGCCATGCAACCGCCCTTCCCCGGCGAGCGGCGCGATCAGGTTGTCGCCCAGATTATCCACAAGGAGCCCAGGCGCCCCCGCCGGGTGAACAAGAAGGTACCGCTGGATCTGGAGACGATCTGCCTGAAGGCCCTGGAAAAGGACCCGGACCGTCGTTACCAGAGTGCCGGGCAAATGGCCGAGGACCTGCGGCGCTTCGTCAACCGTTTTGCCATCTCTGCCAAACGGGCCGGACCGCTTGCGCGCAGCGTCAAGTGGGTACGCCGGCGACCGGCGGTCGCCGCTCTGGGTGCGCTGGTGCTGCTGGTCTCAGCCGCCGCAGGACTGTTGGCTTATCGATCGCACCTTGTGGCAGAGAAGGCCCGAGTAGCCGAGGGGCAACGTGCGCTGGATCAGGCGCTGGTCGAGGTCCTAAGCGGTCGTTACGACCAAGTTGAACGCTGGCTGGAAAAGGCTGAGGTCCTCGACGTGGATCCGGGCCGGATTCGCGTGCTTCGCGGTCTGGCCGCCGTGGAGCGCGGTGCTATCAGGACGGCAATCCATGAGCTGGAATTGGCGGTTCGGCAGCTCCCCGACAGCCTGGGGGCCTATGCCCTCTTGCTTCGCGCCTATATGGAGGATGGGCAATTTGACAATGCCTATTCACTTTTCCCCGAGATCGAGCGGATGACGCCGGTGACGACGGAAGATCGCCTCTACGGGGCTTGGGCCGTGGGCTGGTGGTCACGCGACCAGGCCATGCAGTGGCTCGAACAGTTGGCCTTGGAGCGTCCAACCCCCGCCGTCCACTATATGCTCGGGCTTTATCGCGTGTTTGAGCTGTGGGATAGCTATGACCCAGAAGAGATCGAGAAGACCCTGGCGGATGTCTCTGCGGCCAAGACGCAGATGCCCTTCAACGTTCGCGCCATCTGTTTTCATTTTTTCGCACACCTGACAGCCGCCGACATCTACAGACTGCACGGCGATGCGGTACGCTGGCAGATCCATCTCGAAGAAGCCCGGAAAGACGCGGCGCATTTGCTCGAACACCACGCCGACGTCGGTGATTCTCACGCAATGAACAAGCATCTCGCCGAATTTGAGCTGCGCTGGGAGGATGCCCTGGCACATCAGCGTACGGCGGTCGCCCTGCCTCGGCTTTGGGCGCTTCAACGGTACACACTCCCGCGTCAGCTTTATCGGCTCGGGCGATACGCCGAGGCCCTGGCCGAGCTGGACGCGATGCCCGACGGGTTGAAAGCCTCCGCAACGTGGGTGCGCGATCGTGCCTTTCTTGTAGCGGAATTGCACGGACCGGATGAAGCAGAAGCCACCTACCGCCAATGGTTGGAGAACAGCAGGGCGTTTTCGACCGGACGGCAGGTGCGCTACGAAATCTATCGATTTCTCGGGCGCCCCGTGAGGGCCTTGAAGTTTGCCCGGGAAGGCGCGCACGAAGTTCGACCGCCTTTTCGCCAGGAACGTTTCGACATCGCAGTGGATCGACATGCGCGCGGCGAGTTGTCCGCCGAAGCTTTGGTAGCTGCCGCCGGGAATCACAGTCAGCGGATGCGGGCCCATTACCTACTCGGTCTGGCGCAGCTTTCCAAAGGCGACCGCGCTGGGGCGCTCAGGCACTTTGCCGAGGTTGAGAACGCAGGCTGTTACACGCTTTCATACCAACCGTGGGCCTATATCCTGCGGAAGCGCCTCCGCGAAGACCCCACTTGGCCGCCGTGGATTCCGCTCAAAGACGCCACAGGCGAGGACGCCGGTTCGCCGGCCGCCAATAGACCAGATTCATGAGGCTGGAAGCGGGCACACATCTCGGGCCGTATGAGCTTCTGGCGCCGCTTGGCGCGGGCGGGATGGGGGAGGTCTATCGCGCCAAGGACACGCGGCTCGACCGCGAGGTCGCGATCAAGGTCCTGCCCGAGCATATGGCGAAAGACCCCGAAGTGCTGGCGCGCTTTGAGCGGGAGGCGAAAGCGGTCGCCGCACTGTCGCATCCGAACATTCTGGCCATCCACGATGTCGGGAGCGAGCGGGGCGTGCCGTTTGCCGTGATGGAGCTGTTGGAAGGCGAGACCCTCCGGGACCGTCTGCGTCGCGCGGCGCTTCCGTGGCGAAGGGCCGTCGAAATCGCGGTCGGCATCAGCGACGGGTTGGCGGCTGCCCATGCCAAGGGGATCATTCACCACGACCTCAAGCCGACCAATCTATTCCTTACTTCCGACGGCGTAGTGAAGATCCTCGATTTCGGCCTGGCGCGCACGGTGGAGCCGGTCGCGCCTGAGGAAAGGGCCGACGCCTCGACGATCGCCCTGGAGACGAAACCGCGCACGGTGATGGGTACCGTCGCGTACATGTCGCCTGAGCAGGTGCAGGGTGCGCCGCCCGACGCTCGCAGCGACATCTTCTCGTTCGGCTGCGTACTCTACGAAATGGTGACCGGCAGCCGCCCATTTGCCGGCAAGACTTCCGCTGAAACTATGGCGGCGATCCTGAGGGGGGAGCCGCCGGAGCTCGTCGACGCGGACGA
>JBHHZX010000188.1:0-8080 GCA_046758265.1 Phycisphaerae bacterium | reverse complement strand
AGCTACTGCACGAGGCCTGGGTGGAGAAGCGCGGCCTGCACTCCGTTATCTCCAACAGCGTGATCGACGAGTCGTATGAGAAGGCGCGCGCGGCCGGCGCCATCGGCGGCAAGCTTCTCGGCGCCGGCAGCGGCGGCTTCGTGCTCTTGTTCGTGCCGCCGGAGCGCCATGCCGCCGTGCGTCAAGCGCTTGCCGGCTCGCCGATGTTATGTCCGCGCAGCGGCGGGCTGGCTTCACAGGTAATCTTCAACGACACCCAGATGCGCCAACCGGCGGGCGTTCTGCTTCATGTAGCGGACTGAGCCACGCTGCAACGGAGCAGCCGTCGCCGATATTTTTCATGAAAGCGGGCAACCCTGATGTCGCTGACATCCCGCGGCAAGGCAGAAATCAAGTTACGGCTGTTGCCGGACCTTCTGCGTCGGGGTGCGTAAGGTTGTAGGCGAATTCGTCGCCACAATCAAACCGGCCTTTGCGCGGGAGGAAGGCGATCCGTACATCATCCGCAAGGGCTGATGGATTGGATCGGCCTCGCGGCGCCAGCGGGCGCCAGACGGTCGGGGGCGGCTCGGGTACCGTCGTCGGTCCTGGGCGCCGTCCCTGTGCGGAGCGTCTATCTGGCGTCGTTCCCCGGGCTCGGCGGCACGCAAGAGTACACCTTCCTGCTGGCCCGCAAGATGCTGGCCCACGGTCCCACGGTGCTGGCCATGCCGTTCGATGAACGACAGGAGACCCAGTTCCGGGGCGCCTTCGAGGCCATGGGTGGCGAGACCCTCGCTCTGCCGACGGCGTTATGCGACGACCTCAACGGCCGCAGCTATCTTCGTCGCCTGCGCGCGGGACGGGCGCTCGCCCGCCTGTTACGGGACCGGGTGCCCCTGGCGCCGGAGGAACGGCTGGTGCTGCACACGAGCCTGAGCCCGGTCGCCGTTTACCTTCCTGCACGCATGGCGGCGAAACATGGGATTGCAGTGAACACCTTCCACGACTTCGGGCAACTCTCCGGACGGTCGGTGAGCTACCCGCTCAACACCCTGCTCCTACGTCTTCTGCCGCGCCGCCGGACGGGCTTCGTGGTGCCGAGCGTGGACGTGCGCGAGCAACTCGTTCGGCTGGTCGCCGGGGTCGGGCGCGAGCGGGTGCGGGTCATCCACACCGGCATCGACCCTCTGCCGGTGATCGCGCCGGCGCGGCCCAAGGACCCGCCCACCTTCTTCATGGTCGGCCGGGTGGCGGAGGCCAAGGCACCCGCCGTGTGGCTCGAGGCGGCGGCGCGCTACCGGGCCGAAGGCGGGACGGGACGGTTCCTATGGGTGGGCGGCGGCCCGCTGTTCGAGACCATGCAGGCCGAGGTCGAGCGCCGGGGCCTGGGCGGCGCCGTGCGCTTCACGGGCTATGTGGACGCGGTGGAGCCAACCGTGCGCGATGCCGACGTGTTCGTGCTCAGTTCCGTCTCGGAGGGCGGCTGCCTGCCGCGCAGCGTGCTCGAGGCCATGTTCCGCGGCTTTCCCTGCATCCTGCCCTGGCAGCCCTCGATTCTCGAGGCCCTGGGCGGGGAAGACTGCGTTGTCCTGTACCACCCCGGCGACGCGGACTCGCTAGCCAATGCCTTCGGCGCCGCGGCGGCCGACCCCGATGCCATGGCGGCGCGCGCCTTGCGGGCCCGAGACTTGGTCATGCGCCACCACACCGCCAATGCCGAGTTCGCCGGCACCGTGGCCCTCTACCTGGCGCTGTTCGCGTCCGCTGACCGGGAATGCGCGCCATGACGGCGGACAGGCCCCTATACGCCATCGTGTCCAAGTACAATCCGAATTTCGGGGTGCCCATCGTACGCTATCTTTGGCGGTCGCTTTCCGAGAAGGGCCGATGCCTGGTACTTTTGGCCGAGGACCCGCACGTGCCCCGGAACCCGGCCATCGATCACTTGGACTTCAAGGTCTGCCCACGCGTCGCCCGCTTCACGGGGAACCGGCCGCTGGACTTCTTCATCGTGCGGGCAAACGAACTCCGCTACCTGCTGTTCGCCACGGTCCATCTCCGCTGGCGGCGTGCCCGGCTGACGGCTTGCCTCGCTCTCGACGAATGGTCTTATACCGCCTGCGTGCTAAGCGGCATTCCGTTCGATCGCATCGTGTACTACGCCTGCGAGCAGCCCGCCCAGCTCGAGTACCGCAAGCGGTCGGTCCTTTACGGGTTGCGCGATCACATGGTCCGCAAGACGATGCGACGCTCGGCGCTGCTCGTGGCGCCCAACCGCCAGCGGCTCCGCCTTATCGCCTCCGCCTTCCGGATGCCCACGGAAAAGACACTGGTAATCCGCAACGCTGTGCCGCTTCGCGTGTCGGGGGCCGCGCCCGCCGAGGGCATCGCGTCGGAAGACGCGGACCCGCGTCTCACTGTATTCTACCAAGGCAGGGTCAGCCCCCACACCTGCCAGGACGTTCTGTTCCGCCTGATCGAGGCCTACCACGTGCGAGTTCGCATCATCGTGGCGGGCTACGTGCGGCCCGGGTCCGAAGAGGAGTTCCGGCTCAACGATTACAACCAGAAAGGCTTCGCGACCTACCTGGGCTCAATCCCCTCGAGCGAGCTCGACCGCTACCGCCGGATCGCCGAGCTGAGCCTGGTGTTGTGGGACGGGCGCGTGGTGCGCAGCCTCAGGTACTGCGAGCCCAACAAGCTCTACGAGCTGATCGCGGACGGCATCCCCGTGATCTGCACACCCAACCCGACCCTGCGCGAACTCGTTGCGCGCCACCACATCGGCTGGTGCCTCAAGGACTACGACGGCGGCGGGCTTGACGAGATCATTGAGGGAATCCTGGCGGATCCCGTCGTCCTCGAAAGGATCCGCTCGAACTGCCTGGCGGCCGCGCGTGAGACACTCAACTTCGAGGCGCAGGCCGCACCCTTGCTGGCCCGGGTGGCCGCGATGTCGGCCCCGGCCGCGGGTCCCGAAGACTTGGCGGCGAGGCCGCCCGTGAGGCGCATGACACCGCCTGTCCGCCCGGCTGCAAGCGGGGCAACCCGACCCAAGCTGGATGACGCGGGGACCGACAGGTGCAAGCGAAACGGGACCGGTCCATGAACGCCGCCAGGATCAAAACCTTCCTATCCGATCCGGAGCTTCTGAAGTTTTTCTTCCTTTTGCGTTTCTACCGCGTGATCACGCGCCTGACCGGCGGCAGCGTGCGCCTCAGCACCCGCGGGATGATGAGGGAGGGTATCGAGCGCGTGATCGAGAAGGGGCGTGCGTACTATCTCTACGACGGCAGCCGCTATCCCGAGGAAGTGGCGCGCGGCAATGCCATGGACCACATCGGCGACCACGCGCTCACCTTCTGCAAGGGCAAGGGGCTTGACATCGGCGCCAACAAGTGGCCCTTGCCCGGCGCCCATCCGGTGGAGAACCGCGAGACGGAGAACGCCTATAGGCTGGACCGTTGGGCCGACGGCGCGCTCGATTTCGTGTTCAGCTCCCACTGTCTCGAGCATCTGGCCCAGTGGCGGACGGCGCTTGCGCTCTGGGTCTCCAAGCTCAAGCCTGGGGGCGTGCTGTTCCTCTACCTGCCGCACCACAGCATGACCCTGTGGCGGCCCGGCTCTCCCTGGGTGGGCGACGACCATGTCTGGAGCCCGAGCGCCGAGGTGCTGGTGCCGTTCCTGGAAGCGCTCGGCATGACCATGATAGAGGTGGACCCGGGTCCCGACGATTATTTCAGCTTCCACATCGTTGCCCGGCGCGGGGAATGAATGACTGGCCGATGCGGCATCTCACTCCGCGACCGGCTTCATCAGCAAGTATTGCACCTCTTCGATCCCGCCCAGGAGGTAGCCGAGATACATCTCGCTTATGCGGTGGGAAAGGTTAAGCAACCGGTTGATTACGCGCGTCAGCAGGGTCGCCTTGGTGAACCCCAGGACCCGGTAGTTCAGGCCGACGCCGATGACGTGGAAGAATGGGATCGCCTTCGAATACCAGCTTGCGTTGGCCAAAGCGTAAGCGGTACAGGCGCCATAGGTACAAACGATGTGATCATAGGCCGCCCGCCAGTAATGGCAGTAGTGGGGTACTTTGATGAACATAAGCCCGCCCGGTTTCAGCGTCCGCCGCGCCTCGAACATCAGACAGTCACGCTGGCTATGGGTGATATGCTCAATGAAGTGAGAGCAGTACACAAAGTCCAGGGACACGTCCTCGAACGGCAGTTTACCCTGCGAGAGGTCGATAACGATGTCGACCCCCGGACAAGAGGCGTGGTCGACACCGATGACCCGATCCTGGGGACGGGCCACAAACTTGCTGGGGCCGCAGCCGATGTCCGCGATGGTAATGCCGTTGGACGGGAAGAGGTCCACGAGGCCGTCACGGGTGAAGGCCTTCTTGTACTGCTTAAGGGGCCCCGTCCATGGATGTTCTAAAGTAGGAGTCCAGACGGCGGCTTGATCAATATTGAAAGCCGGCTTCTTCCTCATGGTCGTGGCGCACAATCGCGTTTTCCTCGTCGCGGTAAACTTGCGATGTCATTCCGGCTGGCCAAGGCACAGACGGTGCAGCCAGCGCTGCTGTGGTTGTATGTTATGGTGGAGCATCCGAAAAAGCTATATTTGCGGCCGCACCGGCGGCTGAAAACAGGGTATATCGTTATCCCGCCTGTTTGTGATGCCTTTCAGGGATCGGCGAACAGGCTTTGCAACTCGGGCCCCGCCGCGACCCCTGCGCCGCCATGGCGACAGATCGCGGAGGTCGAATGGCTGTTCCGATTGCTCGTGGAACCCCGCCGACTCTTCAAACGCCACGCGGTCACGCACTCAATCTTCGCCGTCTTGGTGCTGCGAGAGCCGTGCCGGCGTTTCCGTTACACATGAGATGGGATAACGTCGCGTCCTATTTACCCGGCCACCGCTCCACCCGCCGCAACACATGTAAGGACAATTCCAAGCGATGACGTTTCGAGTGCTTACGATATTTGGTACACGGCCCGAAGCGATAAAGCTTGCGCCGGTCGTGAAGCTTCTCGAAAAGGATCCACGCTTCATTTCGAGGATCTGCGTGACGTCCCAGCATTACGAGTTGTTGGAGCAGGCCCTCGAGGCATTCGAAATCGAACCCGATCATGACCTGGGCGTGATGGCCCCGAACCAGGGGTTGCACGAACTGACGTCTGCCGTTCTCTTGCGCACGAAAACGGTCGTTGAGGAGGAAAATGCGAACATCGTGGTCGTCCAGGGCGACACGACCACGGCCTTCACGGCCAGCCTTTCGGCGTTCTATTGCAAGGTCCCCATCGCCCATGTCGAGGCGGGCCTCCGCACCGGCGATCTTTCGGCGCCATACCCGGAAGAGGCGAATCGCCTTCTGGTCAGCCGACTGGCCGATATCCACTTTTGCCCCACAGAGACGAATCGCACAAATCTGCTGCGGGAAGACGTTTCCGAAAGGGCTATCGTGGTCACCGGCAACACCGGGATCGACGCCCTGCTCATGGTGAGGGAAAAGGTGCGGGACAGGGACCCGCGGGAATGGGCTGAGCAGTTCGGACCGGCCCTTGGTGCAATACAGGACCGGGGGAAGAGACTTATTCTCGTGACAGGTCACAGGCGGGAGCATTTCGGCCCGGGATTCCGCTCGATCTGCAAGGGCATAAGATATGTCGCGGAGCGGTTCCCCGAAGTTGCCATAGTCTATCCCGTGCATCTAAATCCGAATGTACGGCAGCCGGTACTGGAGATTTTGTCCAGTGTCGGGAACATTCATCTGGTCGAGCCGGTAGCGTACAGCCCTTTCGTTTATCTAATGAATCGCGCCCACTTCATCCTCTCCGACTCTGGCGGCATACAGGAAGAGGCTCCTTCCCTGGGAAAGCCGGTGCTGGTGATGAGAGCTTTGACAGAGCGACCGGAGGCGGTCGCCGCGGGAAGCGCCCTGTTGGTCGGCGCGGACGTCGAACGTATCGCCGCGGAAAGCGCGCGGCTGCTCGAAGACCCGAACGCGTATGACCGCATGGCAAGAGTCGCCAACCCATTTGGCGACGGCCATGCGTCCGAGCGGATCGTGGATGCCCTATACCGTTTCCTCAAGGGGCCGCCGCGGGCAGGCCCGAGGGTTGTGGGCTGAAGGTTCCGCAAAAGCCGTGGCGGAAGTGTGGTCGCGGTGTCCGGGTGATCGAGAACAACCGTCGGTCGAAAAAACACTAAGCGCACACGGAATGATTGCAAATCATTGGAAACTGTGGTTTGCTCTCCGTGTGTGACCAATCCGGAGCTTGCCGCGGTCAAAGTCTCTGTTCACCCTGATTTACCCTGAAGCGGTATTGCATCGCCCTGCGACGAGCGCGGGTGGTCGGCGCCCGCGTCCAAGGGCACCAATAAGGATAAACCGGGCGTGGTGTGACCGGGAAATGGGAGGACGGAAAAGGACGGCAAAGGGTTGATTCCGACAGCAACGACGAACAGGAGCGATGCGAAACCCGTATCGTCTCGGATCGTATCCGGAATCATAAGGATCACGGATGTATTCGTCGTGCTCCTTACCGGGGCCGTCGCATATTGGATTTATCTTGCCGCTGATCCTGGCACCCCGACGGAACTCTATTATCTCGTCACGCCGATCGGCGCCCTCCTGCAACTCAACCTCTTTCAGCTCGCCGGGCTGTACGACTTCAATTCTTTGCGACGGCCGTATTACCACCTCGGTCAGCTCTCGACACTCTGGGCACTCCTCTTTTTCCTGTTGATTTCGGCGGCGTTCCTGTTCAAGTCGTCCGCCCTGTTTTCACGCGGATGGACGTTGATTTGGTTCGCGTCCGGCTTTCTCGGCCTCGTCGCGGTCCGCCTCGCCCTGTACGCGCAGATCGGGCGTTGGCGACAACGGGGTCGGCTGGCGCGCAACATCGCCATCGTCGGCGGCGGCGAACACGGAAGACGCCTGCTGCAGTATCTGAAGCAGTTGCCTGAGGCCGACACCGAGATCCTCGGCGTCTTTGACGACCGCGCCGATAGGGTGCCGGATATCATCGAAGGCTACCCGAAGCTCGGCACCACCGACGATCTGTTCGAGTTCGCGCGGCGCACCCGGGTCGACGAGGTCTTCGTGGCTTTGCCGTGGTCGGCGGAGGCGCGGTTGCTCGAGATCCTGAAGGATCTCCGGACGCTTCCCGTCGACGTTCGGCTCGGTCCAGACCTGATTGGGTTTGGCCTGCCGCAATGTTCCTTCGACCGCGTCGGCCTCATTCCGACTGTCACCGTTTTCAGCAAGCCACTGTCGGACTGGAAACTGTTGACCAAGGAGATCGAGGATCGAGTGCTGGCCACGCTGATACTGCTGTTCATTCTGCCGCTTATGCTCGTCGTCGCCGTGCTCATCAAGCTGGATAGTCCCGGGCCAGTGCTTTTCCGCCAGAAGCGCTTTGGCTTCAACAATCAAGTCATCGACGTTTACAAGTTCCGGTCCATGCGTGCCGAGGCGGCGAAAGACGCCACGGTGCCGCAGGCGAAGTGGAAGGATCCGCGAATCACGCGCGTTGGCCGCTTCTTGAGGCGCTGGAGCCTGGACGAGCTGCCGCAGTTCATCAACGTGCTCAGTGGCGAAATGTCGATCGTCGGCCCCAGGCCGCACGCCGTGCCCCACAACGATTATTACGCCAACATTATCCAGGACTACGCCAGCCGGCACCGCGTCAAACCCGGCATTACGGGCTGGGCGCAAGTCAACGGATGGCGCGGCGAAACCGACACCGTCGAGAAGATGCAAAAGCGGGTGGAGCATGACCTCTACTACATCGAGAACTGGTCCATCGGGCTCGATCTGAAGATCATCCTGACGACGGCCGTCGTCCTGCTCAAGCGAAGCAACGCTTACTGAGCGGGTTTGATATCTTCCGGTCAACGGACTGAACCGCGCCCGGGGGAGACTTGCCCCTGGACGATCCGCCGTCGCTCGACACGCCGATACGATCGACTTCCCGGACCGGCCGCTAAGGGCTTCTCTCGAAACTTGCCGGTTCGGAGCGAGGAATTCCGCTCGCCCGCCGGTACCAGCCGTGGCCGCGGGCGTCGTGGGCGATTCCCGGCATCG
>JBHHZX010000187.1:0-8081 GCA_046758265.1 Phycisphaerae bacterium | reverse complement strand
ATGCCGGTGCCACACCAGCTTATGGGATAGGCTCTAAGCACATTTGGTTTAGGCACGCAGCCGGACGCTTTACGGAGCGCGCGCGAGCCGCAAGTAGTCAAGGCCGAACATGTGTGACTTGATCGCCTGGTCATTGGCGCTCACGATCTCGACGGTCAACTTGTTCTGGCCCACCGGCAGGTTGAACGTGCCCAGCTCGCGCTCCTCCGACGGTTTGACGTTGGGGTTGAACAGGTCGATCGGCTCGCCCGCCTTTTCATCATTGACATAGAGCTGGTGGATGCCGTAATCCTTTGCCGTCAGGAAGCGTGCGATGACCCGGTACTGACCCGCCCGCTCAACCTCGAACCCCAGCACGAGCTTGTCGCCCAGGTCGCCGTGTCGCCACCAGCAGTGTTTCTCGTTGCTCAGGCCACCCCAGGGCTGGATCTCGTGGGTGCCGCCGGTGACCTCGAGGATCGCCATCTCCTCGCCCTCGAGGGCGCCCGCGACACGCGGCACGACGTACGGGGGAATCTCAACTACGCGCAGGTCGGCGGGTTTGATCTCAGGAAAGCCATCGCCGGCGCCGGGCCGCGCGTACCAGTACGAGACGACCGACATGGCTACCTCGGCTTCGGGGTGCCAGTGCCACAGCTCCATGTCGAAGCGGAAATCCTTTTGGAACGGAATCTTGTCAATGATGTGCCAGCGATTGACCGCGGTATGTCCATAGTTGCCGGGGCCATCGCAACGTGGCTGATTGTGATAAGCGTGCGTGAACGGCACGTTGCAGCACCAGGCGTAGCCGTAGTAGTCCTCGGTGCCGGTGCCGAAGTGGCTCGGGAAGGTCTCGCCGTCAACGTAAATTTTCTCGTCACCTTCGCCCCACCAGTTCTTGACGGGGTTGGCGATGGCGAACGCCACCCCGACGAAGACACCCTTGCCAGTCGCGGTCACGTAATTCCAATCCTGCATTGGGCGCGTCGGCACGTCATACTCGCCCCGCCACTTGGCGTGAAAGTGCATCGTGCCATCGGTCCACTTGTAGTCCGCTCCAGCGACATGAAAGCTGAGCTGCGCCAGTTGGCTGCCCATGTTGCGAATCCTGATCCTGGCCGCGTCCCGGAACGGCATCACCCAGTGGCTCAACATCTCGCCGTCCTCGGTGACCCCCAGCGGCAGCGAGTCGTAGGGATTCACACCCGGAGCCGCGCCGAAGAAATCACCGACCGGACACACGACTGTCTGCTCGCCGTCAAAGTCCATCGTCAGCAGCAAGTGCCGCAGCGCTGCATTCAGGTCAGCCGCATCGACCTTCAAGCGCAGTCCGACGATTGCACCCGGACCCGCCCAAGGCGTTGCCCATTCGTAGCACTCGCCCGACGGAATGACATGCCATTGATCGGCCGCTTCGTCAGGAAGCATTTCTCGAAGAGTACCGGCGGGCTCGACGTCCACTTCGCGTGGTGACGCCAACAATTCGGCGGCTTCTGCGATCTCCCCGGCGAGCAACTCAAGGTCGGAGGCGTCGAAGCTGACCGCCTCAGCGCCCGCCGCGTACGTCCGGTAGTTCACGTGGTAATAGAAGTTGCCGGCGTCGCTGGTGACCTTGCAGTGCTCGGCGTAGGGGATCGGGAAATAGCTGTTCCAGCCGCGGCTGCGCTCGCCGGCGATCGGCTTGGGAATTCCCGGGAACTCGCCGTTCAGCACGTCGGTCATGGGCGCTTCGATCATGGGCGTCTCGGCGTGGTCGAGGTAGATGCGCAGCGTGCCCTCCGGATTCGCCGACCAGATCCGCACGATCGCCCCGGGCCCGGCCGCGTCCATCATCACGTATTCCTGCCGCCCGTCGTGCTCCTCGACCCGGAGGTAATTTCCGGCATCGGCATTGGCAAACCAGTTTTCCTCCGGCGACTTTGCCGCCCGGTCGTAGCTCGAGAACTGTTTGCAGGTGAAAGGCGGGTTGGGATACTCCGCCAGCGCCGCGAGATCGGTCATCTCCGCCAGCAGTGAGCGCGTGGTCACCTTCGGCGCCGCGCAGCCCGCCAGCGCCAACCCCAACCCCACCACCGTTAGAACCGCAAGTCCTGTCCAGGTCCGCATTGGCAATCTCCCGATCGGCGATGTAGCGGCCGGCACCTCGCCGGCCGTCTGACATCGAGAGCAATTCGCTGTTCCTCGGCCGGCACGGAGACCGGCCGCTACATTCTCCGGCCGGCACGGAGACCGGCCGCTACATTCTCCGGCCGGCACGGGGACCGGCCGCTACATTCTCCCGTCGAACCGTTGTGTCAGCCGATGTCAACTTCGAGCGCGTCGCCTGCGTTCAACACTACCTCCTCCTCAAGGTGAAGCACGAGCCGATCACCGTGGGACTGCACGTAGACGTCTTCCAGCTCACGACCGCCGACGCGCACACTGACCGTTCCGCGATCGACCGCGGGCGGCGCCGCGAACGCCAGCGATTTCAGGCGCAGGCTGCCCCAGCGGAGCTCGATCCGCTCGCGCTGCGAACGTCCAGACCGCGACTGCGAAAACGTGCCCCAGCCCTCCGCCGCCGTGAAGGCCGCCCGGAAATCTTCCGGCGTCAGCCGCGGCGCGAAGCCGAGGTGTCCTTTCGGCCCATGATACTCGTAGCCGCACAGCGCGGTATACACGCCCCAGCTCGCCAGCGCCCGTGCGTAATGGTCACCGCATTCGACCTCGTTGAACGGGTTGTGCCGCAGCGGGCGGTAGCGGTCGTGGATGCCGCGCACGATCGCCAGCCCTTGCTCGACCATCCCCTCCCAGATCATGTGGCCGGCGACCTGGTACTCGATGCCGGTCCAGACCTCGTTGCGATAGCGAACGCCTTCGTCTAGGTGCGCGCTCTTGGGCCAGGTGCACGTGAACAACCCCGCATCGCCGGGGTAAGCGAACCAGCGCTCCGGCTTGTGGGCCGCGTTGTGCGGGCCGACGTCCGGCGTCCAGTTGTACTTCCAGATCGATTCGAGCGCCTGTTTGACGTGCGCTGCGGGGTAAAGGTACCCCAGCCCGAGCTGGTGCGCCCAACCCTGGCCGAAGAGCTGGTCCGAGAGACACCCCCCGGCGTACTGATGCTTAGGATGCTTCTCCAGATCGACGTCCTGCGTGAAGTACTCGCCATTCCAGAGCCGCTCGACCGACAGGCGGCCGCCGGATTCGAAGATCTTGCGCGCGCGTTCGGCGAACTCAAAGTCGCCGACCTCTTTGGCCATCTGTTCTCCGGCGCGCAACGCCGCGAGGTAGAGCGAGCCGACGAATGTGTTCGCCCCGTGGAAGTTGATGTCGTAGGTGTTGTGCTGGCTGTTCTCGATCAGCCCGTCATCGTTTTCGTCCTGCTGGATGGAGTACTCCAACACCTTTTTGATCTTGGGCCAGTTCTGTTTCAAGAATGAACCATCTGCCGACATCTGGTGCTCGCGATAACACTTCAGAATCGTGCCGGCCTGGCCGTCGGCCGCGTAGGCCTTGTTCCGCTCGCCGCGAAAGCCTACCAGCCCGTCGTCGTGCAGGGCGGCGTCGAGGTCCTGCATCTCGCGGGCGCTGCGTTCCATCTCGGGGAACAACCGCGCCAGCGCGTGGGCGTAGTTCCACACGTGCGTGCAGGTCCCGCTGCAGCAGCCGACGCCTTCCCAACACCAGACGCGCCCGTCGGCCCACCACAAGCACGTCCCGGTCGCCAAGTTGCCGACCGTCGAGTGCAGGCGGTCGAGCAGCCAGCGCGGCAACGTGCTGTCATAATAGGTGTTGTGCCATAGATGCGTGTCACCTGTAAGCCGCCCGAAGTTGTCGAAAACATAATGAGCAACGTCCGCCGCACTGCCGAACCGGTTGGCGTACATGTTGCCTTCAGAGCGGTTGGGGAAGTGCCACGTCAGGACAAATGCGAACGTGCGTTTCGCCTGGGGCGCGAGCTCGACCAGTGGGGTTGCGAGCGCCGCCTTGCGCTGCTCTGACGACCGGTACGCGCTTTCCACCTCACTGAATACGTCGTCGCCGAAGAGATCGAGCGCGGAGAGCCAGGCCCGTGTTTCATCGGCCGACGCCGCCGGCTCAGCGAGCGCCAGCACCAATGAGCCGAAGTCTTCAAGTTCTTCGACCGGCCCCGCCATCCCGAAGCGCTGCTGATCGGACAATTCGATCTGGTCAACGTTGATGTGCCCCCAGCCGCCGACGTGCTTGTCCACAATCTCGATCTGCGCGAGTCTGCCATCGAACTCCTGCACGTCCCAGGAGTGCCAGAGCAGCCGCTCGGCGTTCTCGCCGGTCGCCGTGCGAACAACGTTGTCATCGACCAGCAGGTTGATACAGGTTTCGCTGGGGTGTTTGCCGCCGCCGATCAGGAAGTTGATGTACTTGCGGGAAACGGGGAATTTGGGCGACGTGAGCTGGCCTTGCGATTTGTCATCGCCGCGGAAACTGTTGGCGAGCCCTTCGCCGAGGAACCCCTCGACCGGTGACTGGTTTTTCAGCGCAGCGGTAGCGGGCTTGTCGCCGAACGCCTCGCCTTCGATGGTCCAGCTCGCGTAAGTACCGCCTTCGAAATCGGCCAGGATGACGTTTTCGCGCTCCGGGGTTTGGTAGGGCACCGGCCTGGCCGTATGCACGAGCAGCGTGCGGTCTTTCTCGTCTACGACGCGGGTGCGATGCTGGACCACAAGTTTGTACTGGCGTGTGTTGTGAAAGCACACCGCGTTTTCGAGCCAACCCAGCAGGCCCGCGCTCAGCGGCCGATCCGTCGCGTTCTTAAGCGTGAACTTGAGCACGGTCGCCGGCATGGCCGAGTCGCGCGCGTTGAGCGGGATAAACGGTGAAAACGCTTCCAGCTCAATGTGGAGCGGGAAGTCATCGTCGGCGTAGCGCACGTTGGCAAGCGGGTATTCGGCGACAAATTCGACCTGCGGAAAGTCCTGGCGATTCAGGCGACAGGCTCTGATCTCGCCGGCGTCGTCGACCACGACCGCGAAGCCCTGGTCGATGGGCTTTTCGGGCATGCGCGGGCGGTAGTTGTCCCGGCCGTACCCCGAAAAATAGCGTTGATTAAAGAGCTTCCACTCCCCGAGCGTCCCGTCGCCGCAGACGTAGAGTTGTCCCGCCGCAAGCCCGCCAACCGGCATGCCGATCAGGTTCAGCTCCTTGCCGCGATAGACGCGGCTGGCACCTTCCTCGTACAGGCTTTGCAGCCAGTCCTTGCAAAGCCGCTTGTCGGCGGGGACGAACTGATCGCTCCCGTGGGGACGGAAGCAGAACGGACCGGCCATGATGGGCACCTGCGTTCCGAACGATGAGAGCGTAACCAGCCCCAGGCCGGCGGTCTTCAAAAACTGCCGGCGATCGATGCCGCCGCAGTCACCGCCGGGGCAGCAAGCACTATTAGGTTCACGCGACGACTGTTGGGGCACGGTGTCCCTGCTTTAGCTTCTTGTCATTCCGAGCCTGGCCGCCGAAGGGGCCGACCGAGGAATCTGGCTCCGCGGCCCGTCGTCGCAAGATTCCTCGTCCGCCTTCGGCGAACCGGGAATGACGGTTGACGGCGGTCGCTGGCAATCATGAACCGATGGGCTCGCCGCCCTTGTCGACGTTTTCCTGGGTAAAGATCCGCGAGCCGAGCGTGATCTCCTTCGGGACCTTCTCGCCGTTCAGAATCTTGAGCGCCACGTCGATCGCCTCAGCGCCGCCGGTCGGGTATTGAAACGTCGCGTCCATAATGCCGCGCTTGACATACATGATGCCTTCGTGCGGCAGCGCGTCGATGCCAACGAACATGATCTCTTTCTCGCGGCCGGCGGCCTTGGCGGCCAGCCAGGCGCCGTGCGCGCCGGGGTCGTTATGGGCATAGACCAAGTCGATGTCATCGAACCGCGCCAAGGCCGACTCCATCTCCTTCCGCGCAGTCGGCTCGAGCCACTTCATGTCGGCCTCGAAGATGATCTCGATCTCCATATCCTTGATGGCTGCGCGGAAGCCGCTGTGGCGATCCTGCCCCGGCGTCGAGGTCATCAGGCCTTTCAGCTCGACGACGCGGCCCCGGCCGCCGAGCTGCTTGACGATCCACTTGCCGGCCTCTTTGCCGATCAGCTTGTTGTCGGCGCCGATGAAGCTGGTGTACTTGTCGCCGAGCACGCGACGGTCGAGCACGATAACGGGGATACCGGCAACCATCGCCTTGGCGACCGGCTGCGTGAGCGGGGCGGCCTCTTTGGGGCTGATGATAATCAGGTCTACGCCGGCGCTGACAAACTCCTCGACGTGGGCCCGTTGCTTGAGCGTATCGTTCGCGGCGTTCTTGAAGATCACTCTCAGTTGGGGGTACGGTTTCGCCGCCTTCCTAATGTCGTTGTCCATCTGCACCCGCCAAGGCTCGCCAAGGTTGCACTGGCTCATGCCGATGACGAAGGTCTTGTTTGCCTGTGCGGCTTGGGCGAACGCAGGCCGCAACGAACCGGCGCTTGCCAGCGTCAAAGCCAGGAAACCACACACACCGGTGCCGATCATGGTACGCATCTGCGATCACTCCCCTTCGAGTCCAAGAGGGTTCGAGCATTCCACGGCCGGCGCCGGCGCCGGCCGCTACCCTTTCTTATGGCACCGGCTATCAGCCGGTGGGCATCCGCTTATGCGCGGCGCCGTTGTACGAGGACCGCGACAACGATGATCGTCCCCGTCAGCATCAAGCGGCTGGCTTCGGCGACCGCGTTGATGCTGAGGATTTTGTCAATATAGCCGATGATGAGCGTGCCCAACAGGGTCAGGCCGATCCCGCCGCGACCGCCCATCAGGCTCGTGCCCCCGATCACGACGATGGCGATCGCGCTCAGCTCGTAGGCAACACCGGCTTCGGGATCGCCTTGCGTTTCTTGCGCAGCCTGGCAAATCCCGGCGACCCCGGCAAAGAACCCCGACAGCCCATACGCCAGCAGCTTCATCGCGCCAACCGGAACGCCGGAAAGGCGTGCGGCGGGTTCGTTCCCGCCGATCGCGTACAAATAGCGACCCCAGCGCAACCGTGACAGCAGGATCCACGAAACCGCCACGCATGCGAAGAAGATCAGCGTCACGACGCTGATGTTTCCCGCCAGCAGACGCGAGTCAATCATGCTGAAGATCCGCGGAAGCTCAAGCCATACCGGCTGCTCGTCGATGACAATCGATTGCGAGACCTTCATGCCGCCGGAGACGTACTTCGCCAGTCCCCGCGCGAACACCATCATCGCCAGCGTGACCACGAACGGCTGGATCGCAAAGCGGGCGATCAGTGAACCGGTGGCCATCCCACAGCACGTGCCGATCAGCAGGCAGACGGGGATCGCCAGCCAGGCTGACCAGCCCCAATGGACGCAGAGAATCGAAAAACTGACCGCAGTCAGCGCCAGGACGCTGCCGACCGAGAGGTCGATGCCCGCCGTGATGATCACGACCGTCATTCCACAGGCGAGAACGCCGAAGACCGACGCCTGACGCAGTGCATCGCGATGCGTGGACCATTTGTAGAAGGCGCCCTCGCCGGAAAAGATCAGGCCGAGGATCAGAACGAGCACGAGCGCGAGTACGGCAGTGAAGAAGGGGCTACGCCATACGCCCTGCAGTGTCGCGCGGCGGGCGGCCGAGTCCGGGATTTGCACTCTTGGGCCGGTCATTACTGTCCCGGCAGGTCTCGCGTTGCCCGACCTGCCCTACATCTTTCCTCCCATGGCAGCGCGGAGGATTTTTTCCTGCGTGGCCTCCGAGCGGCCGAATTCGGCGACTTTACGGCCGCGATACAGGACGATGATGCGATCGCTCATGAACAGCAACTCCGGCAACTCCGACGTGATCAGGACGATTGCGTGCCCCGCCGCGCTCCAGCGATTCATCAGTTCGTAGATCTCCTGCTTCGCGCCGACATCGACGCCGCGCGTCGGCTCGTCCAACAAGAGTACCCGCGGCTGCGTGCTGAGCCACTTGCCCAGCACGACTTTTTGTTGGTTCCCACCGGACAGCGTCCAGACCGGCTGGTGGAGCGAGGCCACCCGCAGGTCGAACGCGTGGGACGTCTCTTCAGCCACCCGCCGCTCGCGAGCCACGCTCAACCATCCCCC
>JBHHZX010000186.1:0-8137 GCA_046758265.1 Phycisphaerae bacterium | reverse complement strand
CGCTGGTGGTGGCGCTGCTGGAGCTTGACCAGGCCTCCGAGTTGCGCCGCCACTTAGGCAATGCCGAGATTCAAAAGCTCATGCAGCAGGTTCGCGAAGTGGTGCTCTCCGGCGCGCGGCAGAACGACTTGGCCAGGCTGTATGAGTTGGCCAAGCGTACACTCGTACTTGATTCGTTCAGCCCGGACTTGCTGGCCGAGAAGCTCTTCAAAAACCCTCGCGCAGAAGAGTTCTCCTGGGCGGTCTACATGGCTGAGCAGCAGGGGCGGCCAGTGGGCTTCATGCAGAGCGTCGTGCGTCCTGCCGCCAGCAAAGCATGGCTCGGGCTCTTTGCGGTTGACGCGAGATTCCGCCATCGAGGCCTCGCCTCTGCCATGTTCGAACGAGCCAAAGAGAATTGGCCGCCAGGGACCGGTGAAGTTGAGGCCCTGGCGATCCCCGGCAACTACTTTGCCCCGGGCCTCGACCCGCGCTATACCGAAGCCCTCTGTTTCTTGGAGCGGCTCGGATTCGAGCGCTTCAAGGATTGCGTCAACCTCACCGCCGACCTGTCCGAGCGTTTCGACACTTCGGCTGAGCAAGCGCGTCTGGCGACCGCGGGTGTTGAGGTCCGGCGTGCGCGACTCGAAGACAATCCGCTTCTGGACGCCTTCTTCGCCGAGCACTTCGGCGACGACTGGCGCTTCGAGGCCGGTCTGGCGATGGAGAACGACCCGCCGTCACTGCACTTGGCGTTGAAACGCAGTCGGGTTATCGCCTTCAGCGCCCACTCCACGCAGAACCGCGAATGGGGCTTCTTCGGCCCGATGGGTACGGCACCGGAGGCGCGCGGCCTGGGGGTCGGCCGCGTATTGCTGTGGCATTGCCTGAACGACATGCGCGACGCCGGCCATCGCACGGCCGTCATTCCGTGGGTCGGCCCGATTGCCTTTTACCAGCAGTGGGCCGGCTGTTGGGTCGAGCGCGTCTTCTGGCGCTATCGCCTGCGGTTGGGTACCCGGTCCGAGCCCGACGCGCGAGCGAGCGCTTGACGTACGTTACGCTTTCGCGGCCGACTCCCTCGCTTGCACTTCGGCGTCTCGCGCGTGTCGCTCGCCTCCGGTAGCGCGGTCATGCCAGCGGCAGACACGGTGTCAGCCTCTCAGCCAGGAGCGCATAGCCCGCCTCGTTGAGGTGCAGCCCGTCCGTCGTCAGGTCGCTCCGCAACTCGCCGGCCTCGTTCACAACCTCACTGTAGAAGTCCAGGTGCTGACAACCGTAACGTTCCGCGACCTTTGCGATGTATGCGTTGAGTTGCGGCACAAGCGGGTTGATGCCCGCAAAGCGACCGGTCGTGGGTAGCTCGTTCACAATCAGCAGCGGCACATCGGGCAGGCCCGCGCGGATCTTCGCGATCACCCGCTTGTACGCGTCGAAGATGGCCTCCAGCGGCGGCTCGCCGTTGCGCCACAGCTCGCCCAGGTCGTTCACGCCGTTGTTGAACACGATAAACGACGGCCGGACGTCGAATACGGAGATGTCCAGTCGATGCAGAATGCCGCGCTCGCCGATGCCGAGCCGGTCCGAGGCGATGCCGCGGTTGACGATCCGCCGGCCGGGCAGGAAGCAGTCGGCGTCGAACCACTCGAAATGCGACGACCCGACCAGGACGATCCCGCCGGGTTCAACGTGCTCCGCCTCGAAGGCCCGCAGGCGCTCATAATAGCGGGTTTCGGCGTTCATCGCCTCGCGCTCGGATCACAGCTCTTTCTGGAAGCACCCGAAAAAACTTGTGGCACAGGCGTCTCGCCTGTGTTCTCACCGGCGCGACGCCGGTGCCACACTGAGTATGTCAGCGCTTCTCACGCGTAGACGGTGGTTAGGCGCGTTTCGGGGTAATAGTGCCGGCAGATCGTCTTGAAGTCGATGCCCGACAGGGCCATGCCCAGTGCCCCGATCTGGCAGAGCCCCACGCCGTGGCCCCAGCCAGCGCCCCGGAGCGTAACGCTCCTCAGCCGACCGTCGGCGTCGCGTTTCGTGCGCACCGCAAAGGCGCTGCTGTACAGAAACCTGCGGTGCAGCACCTGGCGGATGCGGTACTCGCTGCCGAGCCGCGCGCGTACGAGCCTGGCGTTCTGATCCTCCCATTCGATCTCGACGACGTACGCGCGGCCGCTGACACCGCGTGCCGTTACCCGCAGGTCGCGCGGTACGGCCAGTCGGCGGTGGGCGGTGCCCGCCCTACGCGGTTCCGGGAGCTTTTCGATCAACAATTGTTCCAACTCGCGGCGCTCGTAGCGTACCGTCCAGCGGAAGTAATCGCCGACCTCATCAACGCGGCCGAGATACTGCCTGATCGCACCCACGGGCACAACGTTCGGGCTGCAATAGATCCGGGTCGCTTTTAACCACTCCCCATCGAGATATTCGTTGAAATTCTCTTCCGTAACCGGGAAGAACCGTCGTTCGTCGGCGTCCGCCGGTGCGTCGACGATCGGCGTCAGGCCGGGTTTGTCCACGCCCCATACGGTTCGCGGCGTTTCCGAGATGCCGCCGCAACTCTTCGAGTAATTCGCGTCGAGAACGTTGCCGGCGGGATCGAGCAGCGCGAGGCCGCGCGTGGCGCGCACTGCTTCCAGCGCCGTCGCGCTCAGGTCGCCGGTGCCCTGATAGCGCTGGCAGCAGTCGTCGTTGCAGCGGTCGAACGGCTCGCTTTCGTGCTTGGGCTCGGTCATGGCCAGAAGCCACGAACGGGCGACGACACACTGCGCCTTGAGGAAACCCCTCGGGCACTCCCCACTCATCTCCGCCGTGATGACGCCGGCAAGATAGTCCTCCAGCGGCAACTCGTTGACCAGCACCACGCCGCGCGGCCCCGGCAACAGTTCGAGCACGCCCGCCAGCCTCTGGTCGATGCGCTTCTGCCAATGAAAGCCGCGCCCCGCCACTACGTCACGCACCAGCACGCCCGTACCCCGTCGTGTGGCACCGGCGTCCCGCCGGTGGTCGATCGCGATCGATGAGAGACGCAGCGACGAGACTGTCTTCTGAGGGGCCCCAGCGATGCGCACGGCAAGCGCGTCTTCAGCACGCCGCACCTCGATCGTCGTCTGCGGCTGGAGCGCGGCACTTGTCGACCCGGGGCAATCCATGCGGTACTCCCGCTCGGGCAGGCAGAGACAGACCGAATCGAACGCGTCCTGGTCGAGAATGATGCCGACGCGCAGCGTGGGTTCCACGCCGGCCTCGCGCGTCCACTGGCGGATGTTCACCGCGCCGCGTGTGTTGCTCACGTTTTGCTCCGCTGACCCGCAGCAACGCGGGCTTGTTGCGCCAAACGCCGGAAAACCGTCGTGACTTCGTGCAGGTGCCCCCGGGCAGCTTTGGGCGAGCCCCGGGCCGGATCGGGCGGACCCAACGATCCGCCATGGCAAATCACCACCCCGTCCGCAAGGCGGAAAAATCCGTCCAGAGGCTGCACCAAGCGCGGCTGCGGCAGCAGGCAATCGGCCGCCTGGGTGGCAGTCGCTGCGATCGGTCCGTCACGGTCTTGCCCCGCAGGCATGCGTGCCGCTCCGTGGTAGCTGGCGCCACGCTGGGTTGAGCCAGCTCGTTGCCCAGATGCACGGATCGTACAGGCAGCGCGTGAAATCGTGCAATCGCTCAGTCCAGCGCAGTCGCACGTTCCGCTCTCGGCTCTGACCGACTGCCGGTTCCCGAGGACACGTGCGGGCAGAGGCGACTTCCGCACGGCCTCGGCGGGGCGGTATTGCAGTGCTCTGCCGCCACACCGGTCATACGTGCTCCCCGGGGGGTTCTTATCAGCCCCAGTCGCAGGGGCGATAAATTTTGGCGTAAATAAGGGTTGAAGCCAGGGGTGTAACGTGATAACCTCGTATGGGCGTGGGTCCGCGCGCAGTGCGTGGGCGGCGCGGCTCATGTGTGCGTCCGGCCAGCGGTTATCGGCTCACCGGAGGTAGCCGCCGACCGGGGCAGGTGTGCCCGCGCGAACCAACGCCGCGCCGAATGCCGGCGCCAGCAGGGAACCGGGGTGAGACCATGCGAAAAGACCTGCGATACTCCCGACCCGCGTTCACACTGATCGAGCTCTTGGTAGTTGTTGCTATCATTGCCCTCTTGATCTCGATACTGCTTCCTTCACTTCAGCGCGCCCGTCAGCAGGCCAACTCGGCCGTGTGCCTGAGCAACCTCAGGACCATGGGGCAAGCTGTCGTCGCCTACACCGCCGAAGCGAAAGACGGTTTGCCGGGACCGCTTCATCCGGCCATCTATCGCGGCGCGTACAACTACGCAACCGAGTACCAGCGCAACCGGTTCCTGCTGTGGTTTCTGCGGAGACAGCTCACCGACAGCTCCGGCGAGATGGGCGATGATCTCAGCACCTGCCCGGTGTCGGAATACATGAATCCAGATGAGAATTTTGAACGGGTTCCCAACCCTGTTCACCCCACCCATTACGTCATCAACACCGTCGGCGCATACGACGAACAGGGCGGTGCCGTCGGCGGCGTGCGAATCACCGACCCGCCCTACTACTTTGGCTGGTCCCACTGGTCGGAAACGGGTCACTCGGAGCCGCCGCAGAAGCTGAGCAAGATAAAGCGCCCCGCGGAAGAGTGGATGATCGCCGACGCCTGGTACCGAATGCGCCCCAATGCTATCGGTGGCGAGTTCCAGCAGGAGGGCCCCTATCAGTGGGACTGGTCGGGCCAAGCCTTTCCCAACTTCGCCCCGCACTTTTCCGGAATGGTCTACGACTTCGTCAGCCTCGAGGAGCGGCGCTCCTCCGGCTCGCGCATTCGCGACGGAAAAGAAGACGGCGAGACGAACACCGTCTTCTTTGACGGACACGCCGAACCGGTCCCCTCCAAGACGTACTACGTGGGCGACTGGGATCTGCTGTACGGGTTCGAGGGCACGGTGAACCCGGCGATGGAGGACCCGCCCGAAGGCGACCCGGCTTGGGACGGCATCTGGAGATAGGGCGACACGCACCGGCAAGCTGGCCTGAGGTATGTTCAGCACCCCGGCGTTACCGCGCCGGGGTGCTCTCTTTCAATAGTCGTTGCAGTCCGCTCGTCCCCCGCGCGTGCACGACCGACACGACCGTGCCACTTCGTACGTTGCCCAGTGTGCGCCGGCTGCGTCAGGCGGGTGCGAAAGCTGGCTTGGCGCTGGCGGGGAACCCGGGGCACCTACGGCCTTTTGGCCAGGAAGAAATCGTGAGCGCGTTCGGGATCGTAAAGCGGGTCCTGCGGGTTGAGGCTGCTGATTTGCACACAGGGCGGCGCCGCGTGAAGGAAGTGGTCGGCGTCAAGAGCTACCGCGGTATGGTAAATCTTGCCACCTTCATTGATGAAGAACAGTTGATCGCCAGGCTGAATGCCCGCCCGGTGCCAACGGGTCGCCACCAGCCGGCCGGCGAAGGCCTGCTGCCAGGCGTCCCGGGACGGTCCACCGCCGGTGCGCGCCCACACGTTGGTCACCAGCCCGCTACAGTCGAGCCCCAACGGTGAGCGGCCGCCGAACACGTACGGGGCATACAGGAGGTCCAGCGCCGCCCGGACTCGTGCGGCCGCGCGCGAGCTCTCGGTGTCGAGCATCATGACCACGGCCGCGGGGACGCTGAGCGTCGAGCCGTCCGGAAGCAGAATGTCCCGCTCATCCGCGCTCACCCGTGCCACCGGGACTCTGGAACCGCGCGGAATCCTGGCCCGATCGTTATCGATGTCCTGTAGCACGGAACCACGCGGCTGACGCACGTACGCGTCGAATTGCTCCGCCGTCACAGGTTGGATAGCCGCGCGACCGACCCAGCCCCAGTAACCGTCAGCGGCGTGGAGCAAGTAGTACTCGTCCGCCTGGTCCAGCAGAAACAGCGGCTCGCCGAACAGAAGCTGCGTTTGCAGCCCGCCGCTGTCGCCCGGTTGGTCGTAGGTGAGCGCCATCGGCACCCGGCAAACGCCGAACAACTCTTCGCCGAGCCGTTCGCGGCTGGGCAGTGTTTGCAGCTCGCTGCGAATGTGCTCGACGCCGACGCCGCGAAGAGCCTGTTCCAGGCCGGCCGCCACCTGCGGGGCGTTGGTTCGGCCACGGAGGACTATCACCTCCTGCTCTCGCGTGGCCGATACCTCCAAGTACACCAGGCTGCGGTTCGTGACGGACAGCTCGGTAAACCTGCGGCAGAACCAATCGACCTGCTCATCGGGCAGGCGGCCCCGCGGCCAAATAGAGCGTCCCAAGCGCTTCAGCCGATCGTCGGTGCTCGAGCTGGGGCACTGCGGTATCGGCGAGGGCTCCGCCGACAAGTCAGCGCGCTTCGCTCTCGCGCGGCAGAATCGGCTGATACCCGCGTACAGCCGGCGGGCGTTGCTAAAACAGACCTTTCGTAATGGCGCTGGAACCGTCGCTTCCTCGGGCGAGAATCCGAAACGAACCTCGCAGAGGGCGATACCAGCCGAGCCCTCCGCCTGACGCAACGCCTCGATGAAACTGGCGTCGCCGCTCCTCCGCTTGCTTGGTCCAGCCGGTTCAACGCCGAGCGCGGCACCCAGCGCCTCAGCCAACAAAGCATCGTCGGGGCGAGGGTCCACTGCCCCGGCTCGGACAACCACCTTCCCGGCTGCCTCGTCGCAGCGGATCGACACGCACAGGTTACACCCTGCCCGGCCGATCACATCGATCCGTCGCTCCCAAGCCGACCGCTCCGGGTCGACCGCCCGCGTGTCGTCCACCCGGGTGAGTACCGGCGAGCCACCGGCGGCCAAAACGAGATGGTACAAATGGACCGCGGTGACCAGACTGAGATCGTCGCACAGACGCTGGCGCGGTTGCGAAGGGCTTACTCCGCCGGGGTCGATGCCGACGACCCAACCGCGCAACTCTCGTGCGGGCGGCGACCAGAGGGGCTCAAAGTTTTCAACGGCTATGCTCACGGTCGTCTCGACAGGCGGCTCCCCGGCTTCCGCCGCAATGCCCCCCAGTAGCATCGCCGACAACGTCGCTAACGCAAGTTTCATTTTCACCGTCCTTTTGACGCCGGGAGGCGAAAGCTGAGTCTACTTGGTCGGCTGCGGAATGCAAACGCTCGACCACCGGCGCGTTTGTGTGGTATTCTGCCAACCTCTCGGCACAACAACGACGAGCCGTTACCGAGCTATGCAACCAACCACCTTCAAGCCATTTGCCTGTGCGGCCACGACCGTGAGCCTGCTTGTCACCGGATGCCACGGAGCCAGGAGCGCCAAACAGGGGGTGCACATGCCGCGAGCGCTGCCGACGGGCTTCATGCCCAAGGTCATCGAATTCGACGGCCGAACCTACCGCTACGCCGTCTGGGTCCCGGCCGACTACACACCGCGCAAACGTTGGCCGGTCATTCTCTTTCTGCACGGCAAGGGTGAATGCGGCGATGACGGTCAATCCCACACCACCGTCGGTTTGGGCAAGGCCATTCGCAGCCATCCGAAGCGCTTCCCCGCCCTGGTGGTCATGCCGCAGATACCCGCTGGCCGGCGCTGGGAAGGCTCCATGCAGGTCCTGGCCCTGGCCACCCTGGAGGCCACGCTCAAGGAATACCACGTGGACCGCGCTCGCGTCGTCCTGACCGGCCTCTCGCTCGGCGGCTACGGCACTTGGCTCCTCGGTGCCCGCCATCCCGAAACGTTCTGCGCTTTGGTACCCATTTGCGGTGGCGGTGATTCCGCCGACGCCGACAGGCTCGCCCGCGTGCCGATCTGGTGTTTTCACGGCGAGGCTGACGCGGTCGTTCCGGTGCAGCGCTCGCGGGAAATGGTCACGGCGGTACGGGGGGCCGGTGGACGAGTTCGCTACACCGAGCTGCGCGGCGTGCCCCACAACTGCTGGGACGCGGCTTACGGCGACCCGGAAGTCATCGCCTGGATGCTCGCCCAGCGGCGCTAAGCGATGATCGCGGCGTGTGAGACGGAGCCCGAAGTGCAGCCCGAAGCGCAAGCGAGGGATAGGCTCGGGCACGCTAATCGGCCAAAACCCTCGCTCGCCCTTCGGGCTCGGACGGGCAGGGCCCCGGTCAATACTCGCTTGGAGGCCCCTATGCTACTGATGGCTGATCGACCGAAGCTTATTCAATTGATCGGCGGATTGTCGCTCGCGATCC
>JBHHZX010000185.1:0-8176 GCA_046758265.1 Phycisphaerae bacterium | reverse complement strand
CCATGTACAGCATGTAGATTGCGCCGAGCAGGATGCCCGTCGCGCCCAGCACGCCGAACCTGGGGCCGAGGGTTTCCGAGTTATAGGCGGCCAACAGCACGGTGAACTCGCTGATGAAGCCGTTGAGCCCCGGCAGGCCGATGCTCGAGAGCACGAAGAGAATGAGGAAGAAAGCCATGATCGGCATCTGTCGGGCGAGGCCGCCCAGTTCGTTGATGTCACGGGTGTGGTAACGCTCGTAGATCATGCCGACCACCAGGAACAGCGCCCCGGTGCTGATACCGTGGTTGACCATATAGAGCACCGAGCCGCTCAATCCGACCGGCAACAGACTGAACATGCCCAGCATGCAGAAGCCGAGGTGCGAGACCGACGAGTAAGCGACGAGCTTCTTGACGTCGCGCTGCACCCAACAGCACAGGGCCCCGTAGATGATGCCCGCAATCGCGAGCCAGCCCATCGCGGTCGCCCATTCGACCGCCCCGTCCGGCACCATCGGCAGGCTGAACCGCAGGAAACCGTACGTGCCCAGCTTCAGCAGCACGCCGGCCAGCAGCACTGAGCCGGCCGTGGGCGCTTCGGTGTGCGCCAGCGGCAACCAGGTATGCAGCGGGAAGAACGGCACCTTGATGGCAAAGCCGCAGAAAAACGCGATGAACAGCAACGATTGCTCCCGCGCCGACAGCCCCGTGAGCGTCGAGAGCATCGTTAGATCGAAGGTGATCAGCGCGGTGCCCTTCAGGTCGGCGGCTCGCAGCGCGAGATACAGGATGCCGGCAAACGTGATCACGCTGCCGACGAGGGTGTAGAGAAAGAATTTATTGGCGGCGTAGCGTCGCTGGGGGCCACCCCAGATGCCGATCAGGAAGTAGAGCGGCACCAGCGTGAGCTCGAAGAAGACGTAGAATAGCAGGACGTCGCGGGCGACAAACACACCCAACATGCCCGTCGTCAGCACCAGCATCCAGGCGTAGTACTCACGGACACGATGCTTGATCGACGCGAAGCCGCACCAGACCGAGAGCGGCACCAGCAAGGCGGTGAGCAGCACGAGCGGGGCGCTGATCGCGTCAAGCCCGACGTGATAACTGATTTGCAGCCCGCTTTCTTCCTGGCCCTCCCCCACGACGATCCAGCTCCCTTTCCACTCCCCGAGCAAGCCATCACCGTCGACGTTTATCCAAAGCAGGAAGGCGACGACGAATGTGGCCAATCCGACCCAGAGCGAGATCTTGGGCGCCAGATCCTCCCGCCAAACCCACACGACGATCGCCGCGATGAGCGGCAGGAAGATCAGCAGATGGATTCCCAGAGCGGCCATTCGCACTCTCACGTAGCGTCGGGTCTCCGTGCCCGACGATTCGGGTCCCCCACCGCTAAGGCGATGGGCCACCCGCCCGTGGCTGTGTCAGGCGCCGGCCTCCACCCAGCGCCACAGCAGCAGCAACGCCACCAAACCGATCACCATCCCCAGCGCATAACCCTGCAGGGCGCCGAGTTGCACGAGCCGCAGCCCTGCACCCAGCCCGCGCGGGACGGCGCAAACGACCCAGATCAGCCCGTCGATGCCGTTGTTGTCGGTGGCGAAGAAAAACTGGCCCAGCCGTCGCAGCGGCCGCACGAACAGGCGATCGTAAATCTCATCCACGTAGTATTTGGCGTTCCAGAGCTTCCATAGCCCGCCCAGCGCGGCCTTGTCCGGGTCGGCCGCGGGGGCCTCGACGTAGCGAACCCAGGCGAGCCAGATGCCGGCGATGGCGATGGCGGCCGAAACGTACATCAACCAGATTCCGCCGCCATGCTGCTCGCCGCCGACCAGCGTGCTGTCATGCAGGTAGCGGTGGAAGTACCCGTGGGGCTTAAGGAAGCCGAGGAACGAATCGCCCATCAACATCGTGCCCCTTACGCCGAGGTAGCCGGCGAAGATCGACCCGACCGCGAGCAGGTACAGCGGGCGGATCATCACCGGCGGCGACTCGTGCGGATGAGCGCCGGCTTCCTCCGGCAACCGTGTCGGGCCGTGGAAGCACAGGAAATACATCCGGAAGGTGTAGTAGGCGGTCAGGCCGGCGGTGACCAGCATGATCACGCCGACCACGGGGTGGTACTCGAACGAGGCGTGAACGATCTCGTCCTTGCTCCAGAAGCCGGCCAGCAGCGGAAAGCCAGCCAGCGCCAGGCAACCGATCAGCATGAGATTCCTGGTCTTCGGCAAGATGTTGCCCAACCCGCTGAAGTGCCGCAGATCGATCACGTTGCCCATCGCGTGCATGACGCTGCCGGCACACAGAAACAGCAAGGCCTTGAAGAAGGCATGGGTGAACACGTGGAAGACGCCCGAAGCCGGCGCGCTGCACCCCAACGCGACGAACATGTAGGCCAACTGGCTGATGGTCGAATACGCCAGGATACGTTTCATGTCATACTGGGCCGTGGCCATCGTGGCGGCGAGCACCGCGCCGATGACGCCGAGGATCACGATGACCGCCAGCGCCGTTTCGGAGGCCGCGAAGATCGGACCGCAGCGGGCGATCATGTAGATGCCGGCGGTGACCATGGTGGCGGCGTGGATGAGGGCGGAGACCGGCGTGGGGCCTTCCATGGCGTCGGGCAGCCAGACGTAAAGCGGGAACTGAGCGCTCTTGCCCAGCGCTCCGCACATCAGCAGCAACGCGATCAGCGTGATCTGCCCCTGCGACAGTTGGCCGACGTAGTGGAAGACGACTTCGTAATCGAGCGGGTTTTCACCCGGCTGCGTCAACGGGTTGATAAACAGGTAGAGGGAGAAGACGCCGAGCGCGAAGCCGAAGTCGCCGACGCGGTTGACGATGAACGCCTTCTTGGCGGCGGCGGCGGCAGAGGGCCGTTTGTAGTAGAAGCTGATGAGCAGATAGCTGCACAGGCCGACCAGTTCCCACCCGAGGTAGAGCAAGATAAAGTTGCCGGCGTACACGAGCGTCGCCATCGAAAAGACGAATATGCCCATGAACGCGAAGAAGCGCTCGTAGCCGCGTTGGGGGTGGCCGTGATGGTCGCGCATGTAGCCGATCGAGTAGATCACGACCATCAGGGAGACGACCGTAACGAACGCGGTCATGATGCCGGTCAGTCCGTCGAAATAGAAATTGACCGAGATCCACTGGTTGCTCTTCGGGTCCAGACTCTGCTGCTCACCGTAGCTGATCCAGTTGTAAACCGTATGCGTGAAGCCGGGATCGTGAGATTCGCGCGATGTGGCACCTTCGCCGGACCCCAGGTCGCCACCGGTAAACATAGCGAAGAGCTCGGCAGCCTGCTCTTCGGCACCGCCGCCGGACTGCTGGAATTGGCTCGCGGGCCTGCCCTGACCACCGCCGTGTGTACCGCCTTCGTGGCGCAGCGCGCTGGGAAGGTCGAAGAACAGGATGACGGCGAGGACGGCGGATACCAAGCAGCCGAGCACGACCGGCCAGTGCGCCTGCCCGGGCTTTGCGCGCAGGGCGATCAGCACGCCGGTGACAATCGCGCCCAGCAGCGGCCAGAACGGCACCGTGGCGTATAAATCGACCGGCAATAACGGTGTCGACGCCTCAGCCAACAACGGCAATTATCCTGGGGCAATATCCTCAGAACGGGTATCTAGCGCCAGCCTCCACTGTCCCGGTTTTTGTCTTCAGTCATCCCTTAGGAACGTCCAGGCACTCGCGTCGAGCGTGCCTCTGTAGCGATAGAGGAGTACGACCAGGGCCAAGCCCAACGCGGCCTCCGCCGCCGCCACGGCGAGCAGGAACAGCGAGAAAACCTGCCCGTCGAGCGTCGGGTCGCCCTTCAGTGGAAAGCGGCCGAAGGCTACGAGGTTGACCACGATGCCCTGGAACATGAGCTCGGTACACAGAAACATGATGATCAGGTTACGGCGGGTGATGAAACCGATGAGGCCGAGCGCGAAGAGCGCCGCTCCCACCACCAGGTAGGGCACCAGCATCAGCCCACCTCCCCCTCTTCGGTGTCGAAGGCCCTGCGGCGTGCAATCGCAATCGCGCCGACCATGGCGGCCAGCAGCAGCACACCGGCCAGTTCGACGCCGACGATGTAGTGGGTAAGAAGGTGCTGGCCCACATAGGCAACCTTGCCGAGGGTTTTCTCGGCGTGGGCCGGCAGTGTCAGGCCGCCCCGGCTGTCGCCACTCGCCAAGCGGGTCGTCAGCACCGCCAGCAGAATGAAGCCGGTGACGACCCCCACCAACGGTTCGCGCGCCTTTTGATCGTACGGGGCCGGGCCGCCGCTCTGTTGGGCCAGCATGATGACGAAGACATAGGTCACGAGGATTGCTCCGGCGTAGATGATCAGCAGCGCGACCGCCAGGAACTCAGCTTGCATCAGGATCAGCATGCCGGCGACGGCGACGATCACGAGGATGAAATACAGAGCGCTGTACACCGGTCGGCGATGGGTAATGACGCGCACCGCCCCCAGCAAACCGACCAGAGCGAGCAGCGCGAACCAGACTTGCTCGATATGCTCGCCGGAGAGGGGCAAGAGCAAGGCCACCAGCGCCGCCGCCGCGCCCCCCAACAGGATCAGCGCCGCCCGGGCCAGGTGCAGCCGTCCGCCCGGCATGGCCAGATAGAGCCCGACGCCTCCGAGCGCGAGCAACGTTATCAGCAAAACACCGGGCATTGTCGGCGTCTTCCACTCGCCTGCGACACTCGAATCGGGCTGCCGGGATCGATCTCAGACCGCGAGCCGCTCGATTCGCCTTCCGGTCGAGAACCCAACCGCGGATGAGTCGCACATCCTACTGCCGGCAACGTCTCTTTTCTAGCCCGCGAGGTTCACGAGCCACACAGAGAGCAGCACCCCCGCAGCAAACTCAAACCTTCGGCTCGACCGACGGCTTGGCCACCTCCTTGCCTTGGCCACCGGTGAGCCCGTAGTCCGTCACGGGCGGGTTTTTGCGCGGCTTGAGCTCCTTGGTCTCCTCGTAAACCCGCAGCAGTTTCTCCTTGTCGAAGATCATTTCCTGCCGCGTGCGGCCGACCAGTTCGTAATGCGGGGTGAGCTCGATCGCGTCGCAGGGGCAGGCTTCTTCGCACATGCCGCAGTAGATGCAGCGCAGCTCGTCGATGTCGAACTTGATCGGGTATTTTTCGCGGTCGGGCCAGGGCGCATCGCCGGCCTCGATGTGGATACAGTGTGCCGGGCACGCGGTGCTGCACATGAAACAGGCCACGCAGGCCACACGGCCGTCGGGATCCTTGTTGAGCCGGTGCACGCCGCGGTAGGTGTCGATCCGCAACTCGCGCTTCTGCTCGGGGTCCTGCTGGACGAGCTTGTTGCGGCGTTTGGTGTTGAACCAGTGCCGCAGCGTGGTGCGCAGGCCGTCAACGATCTGCGGCAGATAGAGCCGCTCGGCAGCGGTCAGTTGCGGTTCTTCGAGTACGATAATGTCTTCGTCACGCATGACGGTAATCCTTCAACCCCATGCCGCTATGTCGTCGCTCGCGGTCGCACCTCGATCTCAGGCAGATTATCCTGCCGGCCGGTCACCGGCTGCTTGCTACGGCCCGCCACCCACAGAGCCAGCGCCAAGACGGCCGCGTTGGCGATCCAGTAAATGAGTACCACACCAAGCTTGTTCCAAAAACCCGCGTTGGGATCGACGCGACAGCCGAACGCCACCAGAACGCCCTGCGCCACGAGCAAGCCCATCGCCAGCGGGATCATTGACGTCCACGCCAAGCGCATGAGCTGATCGAAGCGGAAGCGCGGCAGCGTCCAGCGGATCAGCATGTAAAAGCCGAGGAACAGAATGATCTTGACCCAGTAAACGGCGAACTTGATCAACGCCGCCCACCACGTCGTGTTCTCAACGTTGGGCAGGAACCAGACATGCCAGCCGCCGAGGAAGAGCGCCACGATCACGGCGCCGGCGGTGACCATGTGGGCGTACTCGCCGAGGAAGAACATGGCGAACTTCATCGAGCTATATTCGGTGTGAAACCCGCCGACCAGCTCCTGCTCGGCCTCGGCCAGGTCGAACGGGGTTCGGTTCGCCTCGGCGAAGGCGGTGGTAGCTATAAGCAGGAAGGCAATCGGATGGAGAAATGCGTTCCAGATGCCCGACTGGGCCTGCTGGTTGACGATGATCTCCGGCCGGAGCGTGCCCGCGACCAGCAGGAGGACCACCAGCACCAGCCCGAGCGGAACCTCGTAGCTGATCATCTGCGCCGCCGATCGCATGCCGCCGTAAAACGAGTACTTACAGTTGCTGGCCCAGCCGGCGAGCACGACGCCGTAAACACCGAGGCCGCCGACGGCAATCACGTAGAGGATGCCGATGTCGAGGCTGGCAACCTGCGTGGTGACGGTGCCTTGTACCATCCAGGGCCACTGAATCTCGCCGGCCCACGGAATGATCGCGAAGCCGACGAACGCGATCACAAAGGCGATGCACGGCGCCAGGATAAAAATCGGCCGGTCCACATTCGCCGGGGTGAACTCCTCCTTGAGGAGGAATTTCAGCCCGTCGGCGGCCGGCTGCACGACGCCCCAAAAACCGACCCGGTTGGGTCCCTTACGATCCTGGATAAACGCTGAGATCTTGCGCTCCGCGAGAATGCACACCGCGGTCATCGTGAGAATCAACCCCACTGAGATCGCCATGACAACGATGGAGAAACCGAGCTGCGAGGCGAGGAGCGCCCGGACGGCGTCGCCCCACAGCCACCAGATGAGCAGCAGCACGACGACGATCAGAAGGAGCAGCGCCACCGCCCCACCGATGAGTACGGCGGGCGCGCGGATCAGCCGATCGACCACGGTCGGCGTCTTGTCGCTCCGATCGAAGTTCATTATCTGGCCCACGGTCGTCCTCCGCTTATAAGCGCATCAGTGCGCGTATTTCGGCTCGTCGCGCGGGATGTGAGCCTTTTGCAGCGCGGGCAGATCGGCTGCCGCCGCCTCACGGACTTTTTGGGCCCGGAACAGCCCGGACTCACCGGCCAACTCATAGAAGAACTGCCCGTCAGGCTTGACGCCCTCCAGCGGCGTAATCGCGCGCGCGAAGGGCTGGAGCAGTCCGTCGCAGTTCATGAACGAACCCTCGCGTTCGGCGAAGCTCGCCGACGGAATCTGCACGGTCGCCACCGAGTCGAGCAGCGACGGGAACAAGTCGTGCGTCACCAGCAATTCGATTCTCGAAATCGGCTTCTGGTGGTTTTCGGTGATCCACTCCTTGGGGTACCCCCCGACCACATAAGCAGCTCTAAACATGCCGTCGCCGGCTGCGGTCACAAATTCCTCGAAGGTCATCGTCTTGCCGCCGAAGTGTTCGACGATCTCTTCGATTCCGCGCCGGTTGGGGCATTTCTCGGCCTTGATCACGAAACCCTTTGGGAACTTCTTGTCCTCGCCCTCGACCGGCACGTAGCCGTGCACGAGCGTTGCCTGCGGGGCGACGTCCCGGATGAACTTCGCCAGCAGCCAGGCCTCCTCACAGCTCATCATCGAGCTGAGCACCGCCGCCACGGCGGCGCCCTGGTCGGGCTGGGCGGCCTGCTCGACGCGGGAGCGCAGGATGGCCGGGAGCTCTTCCCAGCGGACGGCCCGCCACTGGCCATCCCGCCGGATGCGTGGTTCGCTCAAACGCTTGTCGCTATTGACGTACTTCCAGCCGAAGCGGGCCTCGTCGCTGATCCACCACTCGTTGACTTCGGGGTTAAAGCGCGGACGAATACGGTGAATGCCCTGGTCGTTGTAATCGATCCAGATCGTGCTGCCGCGGCTGTCCGCCGGGCTGACCGATTTGGCCGAGCGCAGCAGCCAGACGCGCTGTTTGAACAGGAAATCCTTATCGAGCAGGGCGCCCACCGGACACAGGTCCACGACGTTGCCTTGCAGATCGTTTTCCAGCGGCACGCCGGGGAAGACATCGATCTCGTTGCGGTTGCCGCGGTTGACGATGGCCAGCTCGCCGGTGCCGGCGATTTCCTGACAAAAGCGGATGCAGCGCGTGCAGAGCACGCAGCGGTCCTGGTAGAGCAGCGTGTGTGAGCCAATATCTTTCTTGGGATTTTTGTGCTTGTCCTCGACCATCCGCGAGGTGGCGTTGCCGAACTTCTCGCTGTAATCCTGCAAGGAGCACTCGCCGGCCTTGTCGCAGACGGGACAATCCAGCGGATGGTTCAGCAGGTAG
>JBHHZX010000184.1:0-8181 GCA_046758265.1 Phycisphaerae bacterium | reverse complement strand
CGTCCAGCACCTCAGCGTGTCCGTCATAGAAAGAGTAGTTCGCGACGCCGAGGTGGCGGATCGCCCCGGCGTCACCCTGCAAGTTGCGGTCGTATCCCGGCCCCTGGGGCGGCAGGGGGGGGTCCCAGAAGAAGATCCAAAAGCGATCTTCCGGCCAGTCCTCCCACGCATCGCCGTGGCCGTCGCCGAAGAGGATCAGCTTGTCGGAATACACGACCTCTGAGATGCGGGCCAGGCGCTCGTTCTGCTCTTCGTACGGACGGCCAAACGGTGGGTGGCCCTCAGGTCCCCAATAATGTGCGCCACTGGCGCCGATGCCGCTCGCGTTGTAGATCTCCGCGACATCGAGGCGCCCGTAGTTGAATGGATCCAGGAACCTCTCGGGGAGGCCGCCCACGTCAATGTCGTGCGCGGAGATCCCGTCAGAGTACAGCTCGACCGGTTCGGACGGGCAGTCCACCACTTCCGGCATCTTGTCGTAGTATTCCCACAAGTACACCCGCCAGGTGCCTTCGCACGGCCGACCATTGGGCAGGCGATGGGAGTCCTGCATGGGGTTGAACCAGTCCTTGTTCTCCATGGTGTACTCGATTGCAGCGATCGCGAGCAGCCGCTGGTTGCTCGCGCACTTGGTCCGCTTGGCGTTCTCGCGGGCCGCCGCGAGGTTGGGCAGCAGGATCGCGATGAGCAGAGCGATGATGGCGACGACGACCAGCAGCTCGATCAGCGTGAATCCGCGCTTTGGCTGATTGTAATGCATCATGGCCAGAATCCTTTCCTGCAACGACCAGAACGGGTTATAAGACCTTTATCTTGCCGTCGCGGACGAGCACTGGCCGTCCGATAGGTCCTTCCGACCAGGGCGGCCGCCCGACCCGGACGGGTTGTCATCGAGTCGCCACTGAAATGTGCCGTCTTCCCAACGGCGGTATCAACAACCGACGAATCGCAAGACGGCGCGCAACACCGCGCGGCTCACCGGCTGGCACCACCGATCATAATAACTCACGCCCCCGCGTCTGCCAACCCCAATCCGTCCGGATCTACCGGGAATCTGCGAGCCCCTTCGGTCGGTCCAGATCGAACCTGGCGAGCCACGGTGGCCAATCGGCCCCGAAAGTCGCTGAAGGCCAGCACGCCGACTGAGTTATAAGAGCCGGACGGTCTTGGGGCCGTGGACTTTGTACGCCCAGCGCGTGGGCCTGCGGACCGTCAGCCGCTACCAGCGTTGGACTGACGCGCGATAAGCGGCGGCCGGCCACACGAGACCACGCGGGTCGCGTTCGGAACGGTCTTTGGTCGAGAAGCATGGCGGCGAATGGTGATGACGACAGCGCGGAAAGCGTGTTGGGGGCTGACGGCACTAGTGATCTGGGTTCACTGGGCAGGCAGCTCCCAGGCTGAGGCCGCCGACTGGCCGACGTATCGCGGGGACTGCCACCGCAGCGGCGTTTCGGCCGAGACGCTGAGGCTTCCATTGCGCGAGATGTGGGTTCATCGGGGGGCGCACGCACCGCGGCCGGCGTGGCCGCCGCCGGCCCGGCAGGACTTCTGGCACCGTCTGCACGGCTTGAGCCCGACGATGATCTACGACCGGGCCTACCACGTCGCCGTGGTTGGTGACGCGCTGTACTACGGGTCATCCGCCGCCGACGCGGTTTACTGTGTGGACGCCGCGACCGGTAACGTGCTTTGGTCGTACATCACCGGGGGACCGGTGCGATTGGCGCCGACGATCGACGCTGGAAAGGTGTATCTGGGCTCAGACGACGGCTGCGTGTACTGCCTCGATGCCGCGGACGGCCGCTTGCAGTGGAAGTACCGGGCCGGGCCGGAGCATCGCCGCCAGCCCGGCAACGGCCGGATGATCTCGCTTTGGCCGGTCCGGTCGGGTGTGCTGGTGCAGGGCGGTGTGGCCTGCTTCGCCGCGGGCCTCTTTCCTACCCAGGGTGTTTATTTGTGCGCCGTGAGCGCCGCGGACGGCCGCGAGATCTGGAAGCAGCGCATTGACGTTTCCGCGCAGGGCTACTTGCTGGCCTCGCCGACCCGGCTGTTCCTTCCGACAGGCCGGAGTGCGCCACGGGCGTTCGAGCGCAGCACGGGGAAGGCGCTGGGGGACCTGGGACGCCTCGGCGGCAGCTTTGCGCTGGTGCTCGACGACATGCTCGCGCACGGCGGCAGCGAGAACAGGCAGATTTACATCGGCGAGCCGACCACGCAGGAACAAATCGTGTCCGTCGCCGCCCTCCGGCTTCTCGCCAAGGGTCCCATGGTGTACTTCCTCAAGCAGGATACGCTCACGGCCCTGGACCGCACGCGATATCTGCAACTCAGCCGGCAGATCGCGGCCATCGAGCGAATCGAAAAGGAAAAGCAGACGGCGGCGCAGAAGAAGCAGCTCGCCGATCTGAAGAAGCAGCGAAAGGCCTGCCGGAAATGGGAAGTCCCGTGCCGGGCGCCGTATGAACTGATCGCCGCCGGGAATACGCTCTTCGCGGGCGGAGAGAACCAGGTTCTCGCCTACGACGCTGCCAGTGGCGAGGCCGTTTGGACCGGCGCGGTAACGGGTAAAGCCTACGGTCTGGCCATCAGCGGCGGCCGCCTCTTCGTCAGCACCGACCAGGGGATGATCCACTGCTTCGGCTCAGGTCTCAGCGACGGAGGTCCTGCCGCCGAGTTACCGCAGCACCCTTCATCGCCGCCGTACCCCAACGATGAATGGACGCCCCGCTACGTGCAGGCGGCCGACGCGATCGTCAAGAAAAGCGGCGTCGAGCAGGGCTACTGCCTCGTTCTGGACGCGGGTACGGGCCGCCTCGCCTACGAGCTCGCACAGCGCACGGACTTGCGCATCGTCGGCGTCGAGGAGGACGCTGAGAAGGTTGCGGCAGCGCGGCGGATCTTGAGCACGGCTGGCCTCTACGGAACGCGGATCGCCATCCATCACGCGACCTCCGACGATCTGCCTTACCCGAGCTACTTCGCCAACCTGATCGTCTCGGACGAGACGGTCGTCACCGGCAAACCGCCGTCGACACCGGCGACACACGTGTGGCGCGTCCTGCGCCCCTGCGGCGGAATGGTGGCGATTGGCGCAGGTGACGCCGACCGGTTGAACAAGTGGGGAAGCGACACTCTGCGGGGCTGGCGGGTGAACAGGGACGGTGACCTTTGCTGGGGCACGGTAGAGCGCGGGCCGCTGCCCGGCAGCGGCGAGTGGACGCACACGTACGCCGAGCCCGGCAATTCGGCTTCCAGCGGTGACCAGCTGGTTTTCGGCGAGATGGACCTGCTGTGGTTCGGCCGGCCGGGGCCGCGGCAGATGATTGACCGCCACCACCGCAACGTGCCACCGCTGTACAAGGACGGCCGCTGCTTTATCCCCGGCGACTGCATCGTGTTCGCCGTGGATGCCTACAACGGCACGATCCTGTGGCAGGTCGAGACGCCCAATTCCCGCCGCCTGGGAGTGTTTCTGGACGCGAGCAACATGGCAGTCGACCAGGAGTGTCTTTACCTGGCGGTGGGAGACAGGTGCTACGGCCTCGATGTTGAGACCGGAGCGCGCCGTCGCCGGTACGCGCTGCCTCAGCCGCGGGAGAACGAGCCGCACGTCTGGGGCTACGTGGCCTACTGCGAGGACCTGCTCTTCGGCAGCGGCTGCAAGCCCGGCGCCGCGTACACCGAGACCAGTCGCGACGCGGACAACGCGTTGTGGTACCAGTCCATGAAGCTGGTCACCAGCGACTATCTGTTCGCGATGAACCGCAAGACCGGAGAGACGCTGTGGGTTTACCAGTCGGGGCTGGTCATTAACAGCACGATCACGGTCGGCGGCGGGCGTATGTACTTTGTTGAAAGCTACACTCCCGAGGCGCTAGCCAATGAGCGGGGCCGCCTGCCGCTCAAGACGATCTTTGGCCCGGGAGAACAGTATCTGGTCGCGCTGGACATGCGCACCGGCAACGTTGAGTACAAGCGGGAGATCGATGTCGGCCGGCTCCAGGAAGTGTGCTACTTGGCCTACGCTGACGGCATACTGCTGTTCAGCGGCTCGAAGCGCACCGACCGGACCGTGCACTACCACTACTACGCCTTCGATGCCCGGACGGGGGAAGTACGCTGGGCGGCCGACCACGACAGCGGCCTGCCGTCCGCCGGCGGCCACGGTGAGTACAACCGCCATCCCACGATCGTCGGCGACAGAGTCTACGCCTGGCCGTACGCGTACAGACTAAAGACCGGCGAGCGAATCGAGGATTGGAAGTTCTCGAGGCATGGGCACGGCTGCGGCGGCATCTCGGCGTCTGATACCAGCCTGTTCTGGCGGGGGTGGAACCCCTGGATGTACGACCTGACGCCGGGCGGCGGGCCCGTACGGTTGACCGCAGTCACGCGGCCCGGCTGCTGGATCAATATCATTCCGGCCGGCGGGCTGGTGCTGATCCCCGAGGCCAGCTCCGGCTGTACGTGCCCATTGTCGCTTCAGACGTCGATGGCGTTCAGCCCCGGCCTGCCGGCGCCGCGGACCGCTTCCGACTCGCCTGTGATTGATCGGTCGACACGCGGACACACGCCGTGAGACAAGCTGTCCTGCCATTCTTGTGCCTGTCGCTCGCGCCGCCTGTGCTGTGCGCCTGCCCGATTCCCGTGTTTCGGTACGCGCTCGAATTCTGGGAACCGGACGCGTATGACGTGGAGATCCTGCACCGCGGGCCGCTGAGGGCAGAGGCCCGGGCCGCCGCCGATCTTCTCACTGAGTGTGCAGAAGCTGAAGATGCCTCAGCCAATCTCATTGTTCGCTTCACGGATGCGGAGAGGATGGCGCGCGAGGGCATCGGCACAGGCGAGACACCGGCGCCACACGAGGATGTCGCGCACCGCGCAATCTTGCAGGGCCACCGGCCAGACGCCGGTGCCACAGACCACCGGCCCGAGCCGGGCGCGGCGCGCCTGATCGTGCGTCTCCCAGATAGACACCGGCGAGATGCCGGCGCCACGCAACGCAAGCCGGTGTGGAACGTTCCAGCGACAGTGGACGCTGTCAAGAAGCTCATCGATTCTCCCGCGCGCCGCGAAATCGTTCGCCGGCTGCTCGACGGGGAATCGGCCGTCTGGGTCCTGCTGGAAAGTGGGCCTCGACAGGCGGACGACGCGGCAGCCGCCCTGCTGCGGCAGCGTCTGAAACGACTGGCGGCCACGCTCAGACTGCCGGAAGTTTTGACCAGCCAGGTCGGGGGCGACGCATTGGCCCAGAGCGAGCCCGAGCTGCGCCTTTCGTTTTCAATGCTGCGGATAGCCCACGATGATGCGGCGGAAGCATTCTTCGTTACGACCCTGACCGGTTCCAAACCGATCCCAGCGGACGTTCAGGAGCCAATTGTGGTGCCCGTTTTCGGCCGCGGGCGCGCGCTCGATGCACTGATTGGAAAAGACATCAACGCGGAGAAAATCAGTGCGGTCGGCCGATTCCTGGTCGGCCCGTGTTCCTGCCGGGCCAAGGCGCTCAATCCGGGCCACGACCTGCTCATGACGGCGGACTGGGAAACCGAGCTCAGCGGCAGCTTGCTCGCAGTCGTGGATCTCCCGCCGTTGGCCGGATTGTCGGCGCTGGCGGACGCGGTGGGCAACGCGGAGGCGAACATGACGACCCAACCGACGACGTCGACCACCATTGCTGCCCTCGCTGTTCCGGTCGAGGCCGCACCTGCACCTGGTCAAGACTCAAGCAGGCTGGTCCGCAACACGCTGATTGCCGCCGTGCTCATCGTTGCCGTCGTTGCACTCATTAGCTTGCGTATAGCGATACGGCCTCCGAAGGATCAAGCATGACGCTTTGGCGACTCATCGTAAAAGAGATCCGACTCCGCCGGATGAACTTCGCGCTCGGCGTGGTTTCGGTGCTGGGGGCGGTGGGTGTGTTGGTGGCGCAGCTCACGCTGCTCGACGTCCACGATTTGCACACCCGCCGGATCCTCGCGGCGAAGCAGGCGGAAACCGTGGCCGAAATGGCTCGCATGGAGGACGACTATCGCAAGATCATGAAGAAGCTTGGCTTTAACCTGCTGGTCCTCCCGGAAGGCCAGCGCCTCGACGACTTTTACGCCGACGGCTACGCCGCCCGCGACATGCCCGAAGAGTACGTCACGAAGTTGGCCGACTCGGGCATCATGACGGTTCGCCATCTGCTGCCCGGCCTCGAGCAGAAGATCCGCTGGCCGGAGCAGGGGCAGCGGACCATCATCCTGGTCGGCACGCGCGGCGAGGTCCCGCTCAGCCATCGCAAACCGAAAGAGCCCATGATGGTCGCGGTGCCGCCCGGCTCCGTGGTGCTCGGGTACGAAATCTGGAACAGCCTGGGGCGGCAGGTTGGCGATACGATCACGCTGCTGGGTCGGAAGTTCAAAGTCAGCCGCTGCCACCCCGAGCGCGGGAGCAAGGACGACATCACGATGTGGATCGAGCTGGCGCAGGCCCAGGAACTGCTGAACCGCCGGGGACGCATCAACGCCATCCTGGCGCTTAAGTGCCACTGCCCGGGTGCCGATCTCGCAAACATTCGAAAGGAAATCGGCACCATCCTGCCCGGCGTCTCGGTCATCGAATTGGCGAACAAGGTCGTTACGCGCGCCGAGGCGCGCGATCGGGCCAAAGCCGCCGCCGAGGCGGCGCTCGAGTCCGAACGGGCCCATCGCGCCCGCCTGCGCAGCGAGCGCGCGGCGTTCGCGGCCTGGCTTGTTCCGCTGGTAACGTTGGGCGCAGCGGTCTGGATCGGGCTGCTGGCGCTGGTGAACGTTCGCGAGCGCACGCCGGAGATCGGTATCCTGCGAGCCCTGGGGCTGCGTTCGCGCCAGATTATGGTCGTTTTTCTGACGCGGGCGCTCCTGGCAGGTGTGGTGGGCGCCGTGCTCGGCTATGGCGTCGGCTACGCGATCGGCCTGCTGTCCGGCGAGGCTCGCGTCGAGACCGAAACGGCGGCAACACTGTTCCGGCCGGAGTTGCTGGTGCTGGTCCTGGTGGCGGCGCCGCTGTTGGCGGCGTTGACGAGCTGGCCACCGGCGCTGATCGCCGCCCGGCAGGATCCGGCGCTCGTGCTGCGGGAGGGTTGATGTCTGCGCCGCTCGAGATCACCCACGTCTCGAAGTGCTACCGCAAGCCGGGCGGCCGCGTGCAGGCCCTCGATGGCGTCTCGCTGGGTGTACGGCAGGGCGAGCTTGTTGTCCTCCGCGGGCCGAGCGGCTCGGGCAAAACGACTCTCTTGCTGGCGGCCGGCGGGCTGCTCGCGCCGGACACGGGCGAGGTCCGGATCGACGGCCGGAATCCCTACGCCCTACCACCGGAGGAACGGGCGCGGCTGCGCGCCGCCACGATCGGATTCGTCTTCCAGCAATACCACCTGATCCCTTATCTGAATGTCCTGGAAAACGTCATGACGCCCGCGCTGGCGGTCCACGCCAACCAGGCGCGTTCGCGGGCCGCGGAACTGCTCGAATGCTTTCAACTCGCGGACCGAGCCAACCATGTGCCCGCCGAGCTGAGTACCGGCGAACGCCAGCGAACGGCCTTGGCTCGCGCCTTGCTCAACCGACCGGGGCTGTTGCTGGCGGATGAGCCCACGGGGAATCTCGATCCCGAGAACGCAGCGATCGTCCTGGAACATATCGCTGAATTCGCGCGCGCCGGAGGCGCGGTGCTCGCGGTCACACACGACGAAGTGGTCAGGCCCCACGCTGACCGGATCGTTCAGCTCAGAAAAGGCAGGATCATCCCAGCCGGCGAAGGCGAGTAGGAAACCGGGAGACCCTGTGGCTCCCGAAAACTCCGTCCTCGTTGTTTCGCGAGAACCTGCGCACTTCGCCAG
The DNA here is from genome assembly GCA_046758265.1 of Phycisphaerae bacterium. GTDB lineage: Bacteria > Planctomycetota > Phycisphaerae > UBA1845 > Fen-1342 > JALSRY01. The sequence continues at coordinate 320 of JBHHZX010000184.1, read as the reverse complement.
TCCGAGCGCGGTCGGCCACCATCGTGGAGTCGATCAGCGTGGTCTCGTCGGCAAAGCTGCGGGTGGGACCGGCGTCCCGCCGGTCAATCCTCGGTATCGACCCGTTGACGGGCAGGATGCCCCTCCCACCCCGGCCGCTGGAGATTGGCGTTGTTCGGGTCGTCATCGACCAGCACCTTGGCAGTGTACCACGTGCCGGAAGTGAGGCTCAAGGCGGAACTGGAGGTGGCGAGGGTGGTGATGTTCCCGTCGTCCTTGCGGCGGCCGAGCTGGGCCTTGCCATCGGAGGAGCGGACCTGGATCCGCAGCCAGTTGCCCGG
>JBHHZX010000183.1:0-8252 GCA_046758265.1 Phycisphaerae bacterium | reverse complement strand
CCAATGATCTTGATGAGCACGCGCTTGCGCCGCCGGCCGTCGAACTCGCCGTAGAAGATCTGCTCCCACGGGCCGAAGTCGAGCTTGCCGTTGGTGATGGCCACCACCACCTCGCGGCCCATGACCTGGCGCTTGAGGTGCGCGTCGGCATTGTCCTCGCCGGTGTCGTTGTGACGGTACTGAGACACCGGCTCGTGGGGCGCGAGCTGCTCCAGCCATCTTTCGTAATCGTGGTGCAAGCCCGACTCGTCGTCGTTGATGAAGACGCTGGCGGTGATGTGCATGGCGTTGACGAGCACCAGCCCCTCGCGCACGCCGCTGTCGCGTACCGCCCGTTCGACCTGCGGCGTAATATTGACGAAGCCCCGACGACTGGGAAGCTCGAACCACAATTCTTTGCGGTGGGATTTCATTGGGATCTTATCTCCAGAGTTTGAAGCATTTTGTAGGTCACCGAAAACGTGCACGGTACGCGGGCGGCTCGGATGAATTCTACTTCATACCGGATCATGGTCCCATAATGGCGGATGGGATCGCAGCCGGGGCGGGCCTCACAAATTCCTCACGCCGCGTCCCGCGGCGACCGAATATATGGCAGACTCGTGGATGGAGATTGCTAGCCGGGAGCGCGATCGATGCCGGTGCTGGTTCCGTGCCGTGAACTGCGGCCAGGAATGCGGTTGGTCGATCCGATTCGACAGAGCGGCCGCACGCTACTGGCGGCCGGCAAACGACTTAACCAGGCAGAAATCGAATCCCTGCAAACGCGCTTTCCTGACATTATGGTTGGGGTCACCGACCCGATCCTCGACGAAATTGTCGACTTTGAAGATACCCGTAAAGAAACCGCGGTGGCTGAGACGGTCGTCACGAAGATCGCCGACGCCATGTCCGAAGTGCAGAAACGATTCAGCCCGCGAGCCTCACTCACCCACATTCACTTTGCCAGGCTCCACCGAGCAGTCAAGGAAGTCCTGCGATATCTGGACGAAAACCCCGTCTCCGCAGCCGTCCTGACGCAGACCTTTGAAAGCAGCGGCTATCTTGCACGCCACGCCGGAAACGTCTTCTATCTGAGCATGCTGCTAGGCTCGACCGTCCGCGAGTATGTTCTCCGCGAGCGTGTGCGGGAGATTAATGCACATGACGTCAGTTTTGAGAACTTGCTCGACCTGACCCCGCTGGGGCTCGGCGCGGTCTTTATGGATATCGGCATGCTGCCGCTCCACGCGATCTATTACCAGGACCGGCCACTGACACCGGAGGAACGGGAACAGATCCGCGGGCACCCGGATACCGGCGCGGAAATGTTGCCCGAAGCCGCCTCTATGCTAACCCGAGCAATCGTGAAGACCCACCACGAGAACTTCGACAGTAGTGGGTATCCGAGAGGGATTCCGGGCGATCGCCTACACGTCTTCACCCGAATCGTTCGCATCACGGACGCGTTCGACGCCGCAACCTCCACCCACGTCTACAAGAAGGCCAAATCGGCAGCGCGTGCGCTATGGGAGATGACCGAGGGGCTCTACCGCCGGTTCTATGATCCGGTGCTGACAAAGGTGTTTGCGCGCCTGATCCAGCCCTTCCCGATCGGCGCCAAGCTGCGCCTGGCGGACGGGCGTTATGCGGTGGTGGTCAAGTACAATCGCGTTAACCCCTTTGAGCCGCATGTCATCATTGCCTTCGATCGCGACAACCAGCGCCTCCCGAATGCCAAACTCGATGGCCCGTTCGGGCTGCACGAACGGCCGAACCTGCGCATCGCCTGCTTTGGCGACGAGGACCTCTCCTACATCTGCAAGAGCAGCCTGGATCAACAGGACGCTTTTCGGCCCAAGGAATTCAGCACGCTGTTCGACGCCGTGTATCCCTAGCCACCACCCGATGAGTCCGCGCGAGGGCGCCGTCGAAAGGTGTCGGGCCTGATCGCGATTTGCCAGGGCTACCCTCCGACACATTTGCACCTCCGGTCGCTTCGTGCTATAGGCTCGCCTAAAGCTTCGGCAGCCGGCGGCGTATTCGCGTTTCGAACCGGGGAAGGAGGCCGTCAGAGCGATCTGTAGCGAGTCGATCCGAAGCGCGGCGCGGGCCTCCCGCATTCAAGGCGTGCTGATCCCGAGGGCAAGCGCACACGAAGCCAGACGATCCAGGAGAGTCCATGTCCACAGCAGCGGCAACCGACAGGCCCGATGTCGGGGGCGAGGCGCACGCGCGGCACCGCGCGTTCGGGCGCGCCTACTGGATGCTCAACGGGATCGAGATGTTCGAGCGGCTGGCGTATTTCGGGATCCGCGCCGTGGTGCCGCTCTACATCATGCAGGCGACCGAGCCTGGCGGGCTGCACCTCAGCGCGGTGGACAAGGGCTGGATTTACATGTGGTGGGCCGTCTTCCAATCGTTCCTGCCGATCATCACCGGCGGGTACGCCGACCGCTACGGCTACAAGCGCGTCCTAACCTTCGCCATCAGCATGAATATCGCCGGGTACGTCATGATGGCCTATCTGTATAGCTATTATGGCTTTTTCGCCGGCATTCTGGTACTGGCGACCGGGACGGCGTTTTTCAAACCGGCGCTGCAGGGCTCGCTGGCGCAAAACCTCACCAAAGCCAACTCGTCGCTGGGGTGGGGCATATTCTACTGGGTCGTCAACGTCGGCGCGTTTGCCGCCCCGTTCACGTCGACGGCGATTCTAGGAAAGCCACATAGCCTGGAAGGCTGGCAAACCCTGTTCTGCGCCTGCGCCGGCTTCACGGCGGTCAACCTGTTGCTGCTGTTAACGTTCAAAGACGTTCCGTCCGGCGCTTCCAAGACGGAGAACCCGCTCCAGGTGCTCAAGAAGACGCTGGTCAACATTGTCGAGCCCCGGCTGATAACGTGGCTGCTGATCATGTCGTGCTTCTGGCTGATGATGTATCAGCTCTGGGACCTGCACCCGAACTTCATCACCGATTGGGTGAACAGCTCGATGATCGCCGAGGGGCTCAGGGCCGACTACTGGCCCTGGTCGATGTTCTGGGAATACGGCGACCGCGGTCTGCTTCAGGTGCCGCAGCAGATCCTGCTGAATCTCAATGCCGGTCTCATCATCCTGCTGATCGTGCCGCTCTCCTGGATGGCCCGGAAGATGCGCACGCTCAGCGCCATGCTGGTCGGGATGTCGGTGGCGACAGGCGGCATCCTGGTCGCCGGGTTGACCGGCCACGGCTTGATCCTGCTGCTGGGGATCCTGTTCTTCTCGCTCGGCGAGATGTGGACCGGCCCCAAGAAGAACGAATACCTGGGCCTGATCGCGCCGCCGGGTAAGAAAGCGATGTACTTGGGCTACGTCAACATTCCCATCGGCGTCGGCGTCGGCTTGGGCTCATGGCTGGCCGGGCACGTCTACGACAACTACGGGGAGAAGGCGACCCTCGCGCTGAAAGAACTGAGGGCCCGCCCGGCGCTGATCGCGAAAGCCGCCCAGGCCGCCGACTGGAGCGATTCGCTCGAGAAGATTCCGGAACTCCTGGAAATCAAGCGTAACCAGGCCCTCAGGCTCGCACAAGAGTACTTTGGGGAGACTCCAGAGAACACGGCCCGAACGCTGCGCAAACTGTTCCGGCACGATCAAGGCCAGATCACAAACCTGGCCCTTCTGCACCTGGCGCTGAATCCGCAAGAGAAAGACAAAGACAGAGTTCCAAAGGCGCTCGCCCTGGAGCTGCGTGGATTAGCGGAGAAGCTCGAGAAAGGCGCGGCAGAGTTATCGCAGGCCGCTGGTGGGGTCGAGCCGACGACGACACCACCGGCAACCGTCGACCCCGCCACACAACCCGGCATCGGCATGCCGGCGCAACCGCAGGTTCTCACCACCGATGCAAGATCGTTGCGCGCGCTCGCCGAGCAGGTTGGGTCGGGCGCGGTGCCGCTGAAGCAGTTTGGCCTGAGCTACTTCATACATCGGTTGCCCCAGTGGACCGGCCAGGAGCGCGTCGTCGCCTTCGACCTCGTTCGCGAGCGCCTTAACGACTCTCTGCCTGAGGACAAAGAAAAGAACGACGCCCAAATCGTCGCGATGCTCTGGGACCGCTACGGCAACGACCCACAGGTGCTCAACAATCTCGCGCTCGAACACCTGGCACAGGGCACCTATCGCGTTCGTGACGCCGTGGCGAAGATGAATTTCGACAACGGGATCGAGGAAATCGAAAAGCGCATCGGCGCCGGCCGAACAAAGTCTTTTGCCGGTCTCAGCGCGGCGATGGGCGCAGACGACGACGCCCTGCAGCGCGTGCTGAATGAGATCGCCGTTCCCAGCGGCGACCTCACGGATCAGTTGTACGCCTACCTGGCGAGTCGCGAGCATCTGCGGTTCGTCGCCGTCGCCAAGAAGGACTGGGCGAGGGACGTGAAGTGGCTGCGTGAGTTGATTGAGTCCGACCCGGCTGCGAAACAGATCGTCGAAAGTAGGATTGACCAGCGTGGTTGGTGGGACCGCCTAGTCGGCTCCATCAAGCGGCTACTCGGCTCCGACGACCGCGACCGCGGAATGTACGAAAGGCTAGCGGACCAGCAGAGCCTAATTCACAAGGCGCTGGCAGTCAAAGACTGGACCAGGACACCACAACAGGCGGCCCAGCTCTTGGGCCTCAACCCGTTTGAGGCGCGGGCCCTGGCTTCGGCGGAGGTCAACCGGGCCGCCCAGTTCGCCACGAAGCTCTTGTGGGACAAATACCACCCGCAATACAAGGTGTGGATTCCATTCGCGGCCATCGGTGTCGTCGCCACCATCGCTCTGGGCATCTTCGGCCAGATGGCCAAGCGCTGGAAGGACATGAATGCGTGATGAAGGATTTAGGGTTTGGGGTTTAGGGTTCAGCCTGAGCGCTGAAGCGCTGCCTCTGCGTGCCCTTTCACGTTAGCGCTTGCGCCGCAGTTGCTCCGACCAGTGGATCAGCCCCTCTTCGATCTCGGGCGAGTACGTGCCGTCTTTGTGGAGCACGTCGCCGTGGAAGCGGAACGTATCGACGAAGCCCTCCATATAGTGGATCCGCAACACCAGGTCGCCGTCGACCACCAGGCAGCTCGCGTGCGCCGGCCCCTCGGGTCCTTCGTCGACGTCCGGCGGATTCTCGTCGAATGAGAGCCCGCCCTTCGTCAAGCGGTAAACGGTGAGCCGATGGTCGCCGCTGCTGTGCACGGGCTCGAGGTATACGATCAGGTGCGTGCGGTCGCCCTCCATCCCCTCCTGTTTGCCACGCTGCGAGAGGATCTCCAGGCGCCGGCTGTCGGCGTGGCCGCCGGGCGCTGGCTCGATCTTCAAGCACGTTGGGTAGTTGCCGCCGAACGCCTTCAAGTCCGTCTTTCCCTCTTCCTCGCTCGGAGCCGCCGTCGCACTCACAAAGTGACCGCTGCCGTTCCACTCGCCGAGTGGAAGCAGCGCGCGCTTGTATGGCGTGGCGCAACCGACGCACACCACCAGCACGCCCAGGCTCGCCATTCCACCCCAACAGCGCGTCGTCATCGTGATTCTCCTTAGGTGTTGTTGGCGTGCAGCGCGGGCGTTTCGCACGTCCGCAGCGCGACCCCCGCCTGCACGAATGGGTCCGCGTGCACCACGGCGGTCGCTGCCATCACCTCGAACGGAGACTCCGAAGCTCGGCGAACGTCTTCTTGGCCGCATGGACTCATGGTCACAGCGCGCTCGGCTGACTTCGGCGCGCCCGTCCGTTGCTCGTCCGGATAATCCCACGCCTTCGAAGCGGGGTTTAAGAAATCGCGGAAGGCCGGCACACGGCGGCGGCGCGTAGCGTAGTAATGGCGAATCCCCTTCCAGATCGCCAGGTTCGCTACCCACGCCCGCGACTTGAGCGGGTAGAGCTTCAGCCGGCGGAAGGCCGAGCCGGGTGAGAAGAACTCCGCGAACGCCGCCATCTGGGCGTGGCGCAACTGCTTCGGCGTCATCCGCCGCGGCTCGTACACGACCGATGCCCCGTTGTAGCGCTCCCAATCGTACGTGCGAATGCGCCCCTCACGCTCAAACTGGCGGAAAAACTCGGTGCCCGGGTACGGCGTCAGGATGGGGTAGCAGCTCATCGCCAGGTTCATGCGCTGCGCGAATTGGCAGGCGTCCCGGCAGTCGCGCCAGGTGTCGTGGTCGAAGCCGAAGATGAACGCCCCCCACAGGCTGATGCCGAAACTCTGAATCTTGCGGATCCGCCACCCGTACGTGTCGGACCTGACAAATCGCTTGCCGGCCTCGCTGAGCGTGTCCTGCTTGGGACTCTCCAGGCCGAGGATCAGCCCGACGCAGCCGCTCTCGCGCATCGCTTTGAGCAGCCGATCGTTCTTGCTGATCATCACGTCGCACTGCGTCGCCCAGGCGATCCGCAGCGGCTTGAGCGCTTCACACAGCTCGATCGCCCAACCGTGCTTCCCGCCGAAGTTGTCGTCCGCGAAGATGTAGCACCACGCCTTGTAGCGTTCGTTGGCCTCACGGATCTCCTCGACGATGTCCGCGATCCGCCGCTGGCGGAACTTGCGGCCGAAGACTGCCGGCGTCGTGCAGAAGTTGCACGTGTGTGGGCAGCCGCGCGTCGTCTGGATCGGGTTGGCGACCAGGTAGTCGCGCGGATCGAGCAGGTCCTTGCGTGGCGTGGCGATCTCAGCCGCAGGATACGCGGCCCAGTCGTAGACCGACCTGATTCCCGTGCGCGGATCGTCGCCACGCTGGATCGCCGCCTCCCAGTCGGCGATCAGGTGCGGTAGCGTGGACTCGGCGTCGCCTTTACAGACGGCGTCACAGTGCTGCGACGCCTCCTCGGGCAACGCGCTGGGGTGGATTCCACCCATGATCACCGTCACGCCCAGCCGCCGATATTCGTCAGCGATTTCGTAGGCCCGACGCGCCTGGGGCGTCATGGCGGAGACGCCGACGAGCTCGACGTCCGCTTTCGGCTTGTGCGGCGCTTCGAGCGTGCACTCATCGACGACCTCGACGTCCCAGTCCTGCGGCATGACCTGGGCGCAGATCGTCAAGCCGGTCGGCGCAAACAGCGCCTTGCGCGTGAAGGTCATCTTGCGGATGATCTCCGGCATGGTGATGTTGCTCAGCGGCGAGTTCGGGTTGATAAGCCGAATGCGTCGCGGCCGGGCCGGCGTGGCATAAACCATACCGCGCTCCACTCGCTATCAAGGCGGCAGGTGGGTTTTACCCACCCGGCCTTCAAGATTGGGTGGCCCATGGCGTCAGCCGTGGGGGGCACGAGTCGGCTCGAGATTCGTGTCTCTCACCTCTGAAGAGGTGGGCCACCCAGCCATTCGTCAGTCGCGGGATTGTCCCACGGCGGCGGAGGGGTGTCCACCACCAGATTGGTCCGACGGTGCGCGGTCGCATTCCGGACGGCGGACACACGCCCGTGGAGCACCGCTCGTCGTCGGCTTATAATGGCCGGCGGATCCTTTCTTGGGAGGCTCACCGATGCACATCCCGTTGAAGCGCGGCATGCTCATTCGTCATCAGAATCACCTGTACGTCGTGGCCGACTTCCAGGAGCGGCGGACCGGCAAAATGCGGGCCACCGTCCACGTAGTACTGCGTGCCATACGCGACGGACACCAGGTTGACCGCACGCTCGACCAACTGGAGCCGCTCGAAGAGGTCTCCAGTGCGCACCGCGACTTGCAGTACCTCTACGCCGGCGCCGACAACTGGGTCTTCATGGACACCGAATCGTTCGAGCAACACGAGCTCACGGACGCCCAGCTCCACGGCTGCCAGCCGTTTCTGAAGGAGGGCGAGACCTATCGGGCGCTGTTCGTCGAGGAGCGCCCGCTGTCGCTGGACATGCCGGAGGTGGTTTTGCTGGAGGTGGCGACGACGGCGGCGCCGACACACGCGGTGGGTCAGGCGAGCAACGTCATGAAGGAGGCCGAGCTGGAGAACGGCCTGGAAATCCGCGTGCCGCTGTTCATCAAGAACGGCGACAAGATCCGCGTCAACACGCGCGACAAGACGTACGTCGGGAAGGAGTAGCTATAGTCCGGGCCCGACGCGCTCCACTTCGCATCGCCGGCCGCCGAGTCACTGCTCGCGGGCGGCTTTGATCTTGGCGGCGCTGTCGTTGAGCGCCTGCTCGATCTTGCGGAGATCGTCGGCGGTGATCCGCCGGGCGGTTTTCTTCAGCACGTCCATGAAATGGGCAATCTCGTGCGGCTCGACGGGGAAGCCGACGTTGCCCTTCGGGCCGTCCGCGGTCGCCAGCACG
>JBHHZX010000182.1:0-8269 GCA_046758265.1 Phycisphaerae bacterium | reverse complement strand
CGCGGCCGCGGCGACGAGAGATCGTCGTACAGGTGGTGGGGGAGTAGCGAATTAACGGCAGCTAACACAACCCAGTGCGGCACCGGCGTCCCGCCGGTGAAGACACAGGCGAGACGCCTGTGCTACAGCTTTTGTTAGATGCTCCAAGAATAGCGAATTCAGAGTCGAGAGCAGCGAACGCCCGAGCATCTGAAGCCAGCGGGGGCGCCCGCCGCCCCGTTGACCCCTACTGCCGCCGGCTGCGCTGGCAGTTCCAGCAGACGTCGAAGTGGTTCGGTACGGTTTCGCCACAGCCCGGGCAGGTCCAGTTGGCGCCCTCGGGCTGGCGGCGCGCGTCTTGCATCTGCAGCACGACACGACGGATCAGCCACATGACCTCGAAGAAAAACTCGCCGGGAACCTCGAGGCGCGAACCGATGACCTGCGTGGTCCCAAGGATTTGGCGCAGCACCTTCTCTCCGTGTCGCATGTAGGGCACACGTTCGCTGGCAAGCAGCGCTTCCATGCCGGCCAGCGGAACGTCGTCGCACAGCGCCTGATCGATCATGAACCATTTACGCTGCGGGCGGATCGCGTCGGGATGGAACTCGACGCCGCAGTTCGGGCAGCGGCGCGTCGGCGCGTCGGCTAGCGGCTGCTGGCACGCGCGGCAGCCGAGGCCAAAATCGGGGAACGGCAGCTCGTGACCGGTGAAACGCGGCTCGCGCAGGCGATGCCACGGCTTGACAATTTCTAACATGTCAAACCCGGTGCCACACTCCGGGCAACGGTGCGACGGCAGCCCGACCAGTGGATAGCGGCACTTGGGACAGATTAGACCCCAGTCGGGAATCGGCAGGCGATTCAGGTCGATTTCCATTGCGCCCATTATACCGCCGCCGGAACGACACTCGCAGCGTTGCGAGGACGGCCCGACGCGGGATTTGGATTGAGATATCTCACGCACGCCTATGACCGTCGGCGTCACGAAAACCGAACCGTCTAACCGCCCATACCAAGACTGGGCCGTACGGGCATCTTGCCCGTGTTCGCATCGACGAACCGCGGATCCTATCCACGGTCGCCGCCCGATCGTCCATGCAGACCGCTTTCGCAACCGGTATCAGCCTGACCTAGCCCGCGTGACCAACTGATGCGCCAGACGCGTCGGCTCCGGCAGGCGGTAACGCGTGGTGGCGGCGAGCGTGAGCCGGACGGCGGAATCGTGGTCGCACAGATGCCCCGGACTGACGAAGAGCGGCTTGACGCGGTTGCGGGTGCGGACAACAGAACCGACGCGGCGGTCGTCGAGCCGTAACGGGGTTTGGCTACCCTTTGCGATTGCGGGTTCGTCGTAGTCGCCGCACAGGCGCGACTTGGCGCAGCCGACGGTGGGCAGTTGGAGCCACAGGCCAAGGTGGCAGGCCAGACCGAAACGGCGCGGGTGGGCCAGGCCTTGAGCATCGCAGAGCAGTACCTGCGGCGCGGTACGGAGCTTTCGCAGGGCGGCGAGAATTCCGGGGGCTTCGCGAAAGCTCAGCAGGCCGGGGACGTAGGGAAACCGACACGGGGCGCGGACCACGCGCTGCTCAACGACGCTGCTGCTGTCAGCGTCCCAGACGGTGACGCCGGCGATAACCTCTGAACCGTCGGGTGAGAAGGCGACATCCGCGCCGGCGTACAGATGCACGCCCGACGGCACGCGTGTCAGGCGCACCCGCGGGGCCAGCCGCTTTTGCAGGGCTATCGCCGCTGCGGGCGAGGTCGGCCAGCCGTGCAGCGTGGGGATTCTCATCCGACCGGGGCAGGGGAACAGAGCTCGCGGAAAACGTCGATCGCGCGGCCGATTTGCTCGCGGGAGACGTCCAGGTGCGTTACCGCGCGGATTTTGGCCGGTCCGGTCGCGAGCATCCAGACTCCGCGCTCACGCAGCCGCTGGACGAATTCCGCCGCAGACCCGAGCCGTGGCTCGAGTTCGAAGATCACAATGTTCGTCTCCACCGTGGCCGGATCGAGGCGAATCCCGGGCAGCTCGGCGATCGCTTCCGCAAAGCGGCGCGCGTTCTCGTGGTCCTCCGCTAGACGTTCGACGTTGTATTCCAGGGCATAGAGCGCCGCCGCCGCCAGGATCCCGGCTTGGCGCATGGCGCCGCCGAACATCTTGCGGAAGCGGTGGGCGCGTGTGATCAGCGGCTTGGGGCCGGCCACGATCGAGCCGACGGGGGCACCGAGCCCTTTGGAGAAGCACATCGACACAGTGTCGGCATATTGGGCGTAGTCGGCGGGTTTGTGGCCGGTAACGACACAGGCGTTCCAGAGCCGCGCGCCGTCCAGATGCAGGTGCAGCCCGAGCCTCCGCGTGACCGCGCGGATTTCGGCGACGCGCTGAAGCGGCCAGATGGTTCCGCCACCGCGGTTGTTCGTATTCTCGACGATGACCAGGCGGGAGCGGGCGAAGTGCGCGCTCTCCGGCCGAAAGGCATCTTCGACGTCCTGGGGGCTGAACACGCCGCGCTCGCCGCGGACCGGGCGCAGGCTGCAGCCGGAAAGGGCAGCCAGTGCCCCGGTCTCATAGTTGTAGGAATGAGTGGTCTCATCGAGGATGATTTCGTCGCCGGGCTCGCAAACGGAGCGGATCGCGACCTGGTTCGCCATGGAGCCCGAGGGCACGAAGAGGGCTGCCTCTTGATTGAGAAAGGCGGCCAGGCGCTCCTGGAGGTGGTTGACGGTCGGGTCATCGCCGAGCACGTCGTCGCCGACCTCGGCCTCCATCATCGCCTTTCGCATTTCGACGGAGGGGCGGGTAACGGTATCGCTGCGCAGATCAACGATATTCGGCATAGCGTTCTCTCCAACGCTTCGCGGTGGCGGCTACGATGCGGCGCACACGGTCGATTTCCTTTTGTTTGAGCGATTCGATGCGGCCCTGCCAAAAGCGATCCGCCTTGACGTCGTGGACCCTGCAAATCCGCGTAACCGCCCGATAGACAATCAGTCGCTGGTCGGGATCTTCCCCGTCCAGCGCAGCGAGCATCTGCTCGGCAGCGGCCGGCGTGCAGCGCGTAAGCGCGGCGGCCGCCCGCTCATCCCCGGTGACGCGCTCCAGCAAGGCTTTCACGCTCGCCGACGTCGAGAGCGCCGCCAGGGTATCGTAAGCCGCGCCGCGAACGGTCGCGCTCAACGATTGGCCTTCGAGCACTTTGACCACACTTTGATCGGCCGAAAGAATCAGAAACTTCGCCACCAAGCCCAGCGCGGACCGGAGGTCCTCGTCCGACGTCTCCTCGTCTTCCAGCTTCGGCTTGATCTCCTGCTCGAACATTTGCTGCCGGTAGTGCCGGAAGACGAGCGTCATCTTCCGGGTGAGCACGTCCGCATTCGCGACACCCTGCGGCGCCAGCGTGTCGATCTTCTCTCCCGCGGGGGTCACGAAGACAATCTCAAGGTTCGTTCTCGGCGGCAGACCCCACTGTTCGAGCAAATCACGGTGGCGGCTGCGCGAGAGCCGCACGGTGACGAAGCGGCTCGACAGCTCCGCCACGAGCGGATCACGGAACGCCCGCTTCTGGTCTCGCTCGATCCGCTCGTCGCGGCTACTGCTGCGCCCCAGCACCCAGAACATCAGCGGCCACTTGGCTCGCTGCGCCTGCGCAACGCTTTGCTCGACGTTGAGCGACCAGCGAATCGCCGCATTTTGCTGCGCGGCGGCGTGGGACCCGAGCAGCAAGGCTGCTGCCAAAATCAAGAGGCATCGCGTCATTCGTGATGTTCTCCGAATTCGTCCGGCCGTGAGCCGAGTAGATTCTACGCGGCAACGCGAGAAGGGGTGGAGCTTATTCGTGAGTTGGTGTCCTGGGAATTCCGCCGGCGAGTCCGAGGTGGGCTCGCAATACCTTCCTCAGGGCCTCGCCCAGGGCTTCAGAGTCCCAGGTCTTGTGCAAGACGGCGACGGCGCCCAGAGACTCGCATTCTTGACGCGTCTGCTGCTGCCGATCCGCAGTCAGCACGATTGCCGGAATCCGGCCTCCCCGGCCTTGAAGGATGCCAAGCAGTTGGAAGCCGTCCATCTGCGGCATGGTCAGATCCGTCAGGATGCAATCGGGAGGCTGCTCGTCAATCACCGCCAGCGCCTCACAACCGTTCGCAGCCTCGGCGCAGGCATAGCCCTCCCGCTTCACTACCTCGCGGACCCGCCGACGCTCGAAAGATACGTCATCGACGATCAATACCAGCGGCATCGCTCTCCCTCACCGCTCGCGCGAAGTTCCTTTGCGGGTTCTGGGACGGGGCGCGTCAGCACATGTCTCCGCCGCGAGCGCTGACTTGACGCGCGAGCGCAGCCGTCCGCCGCGCGAGTGCGCGCAGGGGCCGAGTTGTGGCACAAGGCTGCTGCTCTAAGCTGTGCGTCGGGCTAATCAGGAGGGAACTTGACCAGCGGAACCGCGTTTTGAAACGCGCGGTTCCGGCGAGTGTGTTTATCAGAACGAGTCGCCACGGCCGATGCCAATCGCGGACCGGACGAGCTCCGGCCGGAACCGGCACGCATCATCGTGGCCACGAACGCCCCCGGGGAACTCAGCAATTGCCGAAGGAGGGATTCGAACCCTCACCCTGTTGCCAGGACGGGATTTTGAATCCCGCGCGTCTGCCAGTTCCGCCACTTCGGCATTCAAAGCGATCGTACCTGCTTGACGTTGCGGCGGCAATCTTGGCCGCGAGCGCCCAGCCGGCGGCCCCGGATCAATCGCCGACGGTTTCGCTGGTGAACCCGTACTTTTCTTCCAGTCGGGGCCGTTCGTGGCGCTGCTCGGCATCGGCCCGCGGGCCGTCGCCCGAGGGCTTGTTGAGCGCGAGGATGGCGTAGCCGGCAATGGCAATGATGGCGACGACGATGAGCAGTTTAGCAAGCTTGCCCATGGATATTCCCTTCCCATCAAGGCGGTCGCCCCGGGAGATCGTATGGCGCGGCCCGAGGCAGCCGGGGTCAGATATCGAGATTCTTCACATGGATAGCGTTTTCCTCAATGAACTCGCGGCGCAGCTCGACGTTTTCACCCATGAGAATGCTGAAGATGCGGTCGGCTTCGACGGCGTCGATGCCGGCCTGTTCCGGATCGCCGGCGGGCTCGCCGACCGTCACTTGGCGCAGCACGCGGTTCCGGGGGTCCATGGTGGTCTCCCACAGCTCCTCCTTGTTCATCTCCCCCAGACCCTTGAACCGCTTGATCTCCCAGCCCTGGCTGCCGATCGTGCGAACGCCGCTCGGCAACTCCGCGAGATTGTTCAGCTCAACAGCGTCAGCCCCGGCGTGCTTGAGCAGGAACACCGCGGCGGTCAAGTCGCCGGTGACCTGCTCTTCCCGTTTCAAGAACAGATCTGAAACTTCGCAGTGAAAGCTGGGAAGCTCTGCGAAGCAGGTTTGCAGGACACGCGCCTCCGACAGCTCGTTTTTCACGACCTCCTGGCCGGCGGTGACGCGCTGCCGGCGGAATTCCTCGAAGTCCTCTTCAGTGTAGAAGAATGACTCGCTGCCATCGAAGACGGCCCGCACAACCGGAAGCCGCCCGTCCGTGTACCACTGCTCGACGAAGTGGCGGAGTTGGATGCCGCGGCGCGCGAGCACCTTCGCCTGCCGCTCAACTCTCTCCAGCAGACGGAGCAGTTCGGCGGTCTCCGCCTCGGCGATTTCGACCGGCTCAGCACCGGGGTGCTGAACCTCGAGCCTCGTCTCTTCCAGGCCGAGCTGCGTCAGGCGAGCATTGAGCCGCGCATCATCGAGCACGTACTCGGCCTTCTTGCCCTTGCGCAACTGGTAGAGCGGCGGCTGGGCGATGTGGATCACACCCGTATCGATCAGCGGGCGCAGATGGCGGAAGAAGAACGTCAGCAGCAGCGTGCGAATATGAGAGCCATCCACATCCGCGTCCGTCATCAGAATGACACGGCCGTAGCGCAGCTTCGAAAGAACGAAGTCCTCAGCACCGATGCCGGTGCCCAGGGCCTTGATAATCTCGACGATCTCGTCATGGCTGATGACCTTGTGAAGGCGAGCCTTCTCGACGTTGAGGATCTTCCCGCGAATCGGCAGGATCGCCTGGGTCTGCGCGTCGCGATATCCCTTCGCAGAGCCAGCGGCCGAGTCACCCTCGACAATAAACAGCTCGGTCTCGTCCACCTTGCGGCTCGAGCAGTCCACGAGCTTGCGCGAGAGTCCGCCCCCCGACATCGCCGACTTGCGAGCGGTCTCGCGCGCCTTACGCGCCGCCTCACGCGCCTGTGCTGCCTGCGCGGCCTTGGCAACGATCCTTCTCGCCTCGGCAGGGTGCTCTTCCAGATAGTCACTGAGAGCTTCATTGAGCGAGGTCTCGACGAACGTGCTGACCTCGCTGTTGCCGAGCTTGGTCTTCGTCTGACCTTCGAACTGCGGCTCAGGGACCATTACAGAGACGACCGCCGTCAGGCCTTCGCGAATGTCGTCGCCGCTGGGCGTAGGGTCGTTGGGCTTGAAGAGGTTACGCTTGCGGGCGTAATTGTTGAGACAGCGAGTCAGCGCGCTGCGGAAGCCGGAAAGGTGGGTGCCGCCTTCGACGGTGTTGATATTGTTGGCGAAGCAACGGACGTTCTCGCTGTAGCCGTCGGTATACTGGAGGGCCAGCTCGCAGATGAGTCGCTGTCGCGAATCCTCACGCCTGAAGTACACCGCCGGGTGCAGGGCAGTCTTACCCTCGTTCAGGTGCTCGACGAACTGGCGGATGCCGTGCTCGAAATAGAAGGTCTCTGAGGTTCCGCTGCGCTCGTCGTCGAGGGTAATGCGCAGCCGGGAGTTCAGGTAGGCGAGCTCGCGCAGCCGCCTGGTCAGAATATCGAGCTGGAACTCGGTCTCCCCAAAAATTCTGGGGTCGGCCTGGAACTCCACGCGCGTACCGGTCCTGGTGGTCTCTCCAATCGCCTCAAGCGCTCGTGTCAGCTTCCCGCGCTCAAACCCGATAACCCAGACTTTCCCGTCACGATGAGTCTGCACCTCGCAGCGCTCCGACAGGGCGTTGACGACACTGACTCCCACGCCATGTAGACCGCCCGAAACCTTGTATGAATCACGGTCGAACTTAGCCCCAGCACCAAGCTTTGTCAGGCACAGCTCCAGAGCTGAGAGCCCATACTGCTCCTTGATGCCAACCGGAAAGCCGCGCCCGTCGTCCTCGACACTAACGCTGCCATCCGCCTTGATTGTGACGGCGATCTTTCGGCAGGCTCCAGCCATTGCCTCATCGATCGCGTTATCGACCACCTCGTAAACCAGATGGTGCAGACCATAAACACCGGTGTCGCCAATATACATGCTGGGCCGCTTGCGCACGTGCTCGGTACCCTCGAGCACCTGGACCTTCGTCTCGTCGTAGACGGCCGTGTGTTTTACGTCGGGCAGCATCTCACTGGGTTCCTCGGCCCTATTCGGCTCAGTCGACGTGCGGCGCTGCTTGGCCAGTACACGTCACGACCAATCGTCGAAGACCGGGTATGCGCTGCGCAAGCTGCCGCTGCAACCCCTGGGCTGCGCGGCGTAGCTGCACCCGAACGACAGGGTCCGAGACAGCAAGCTCAAGCGTCCCTCGCTCAAGCCGCTCAACCCTGGTGGCCCGAAGCCACTCTGGTCGCAGGACGCTGGCCAGCTCCCTGCGTGCCCTCTCGCGCCGTCGCAGGCCCCGAGCAGCCGCCCGGAGTACGTGCCCCCCAGCCGGGCCCTCAAAGAGCGCCGACACCCGTACTGGCCGGCGGTTCTGCAGAAGCCGGCGATATTGGTCCTCCGTCACGCTTGGCTCCCGCGGGCCGGTCTACGGGGAAAGCGAAACCGGCATGACGACATAGAGAAAATCATTCTTATCCTCACCGCACAGCACACCGGGCCGGAAGCTCTCCTCCAGGTCAAGGAAGACCTCCTCAAGCGGCAGGACACGCAGCGCATCGCTAAGGAATAGGGGGTTAAAGCCAATGGTCAGCGGCTCGCCTTCGTAGCGAATGGGGATCTCGACCCGTGCATCACCCTGCTCTGGCGCCTGGGAGGTAATGACGAGCGACTCACTCTCGAAGGCAAGCTTCACGGCCCGTGACTCCTCCGTGGTCAGCAGGGCAGCCCG
Source organism: Phycisphaerae bacterium (assembly GCA_046758265.1). GTDB lineage: Bacteria > Planctomycetota > Phycisphaerae > UBA1845 > Fen-1342 > JALSRY01. Next base: position 155 of record JBHHZX010000182.1, on the reverse strand, counting down.
CCTCACTGCCCCAAGTAGCAGCTCCCGCTCCAGGCGAGCCCGCTTCGTATGCTCCTTTGGAATGACGTCCTCGTATTTCGGAAAACTCCCCTCCACCAGTACGGTCGAGAGAACACGATCTGCGCTCCGCAACAAAACCTGATTCGGCAGTACCC
>JBHHZX010000181.1:0-8317 GCA_046758265.1 Phycisphaerae bacterium | reverse complement strand
CGCGCGATGTCGTCATAGGGGGCGACGATTACGATCGACCCGACCTTGTAATTCTCGTCAACAGGCACGCACTCGAACGCCAGGGCGCTGCTCATTCCGGTCGGTGCGATTTCCTTCATCTCGTACGTGAGCCCGTCGCGCATGTACAGGATGATCCGCGTCTCGAGACCGGCGCGGTACGCCATATACTCCGGCGAGCCGTCGCTGTCCTTGGCACGGTGTTGGGGGAACTTTTTGGCGGCGCAGCGGTCCCTGGCTTCGTCGATCAAGCCCTGCAGGCCGCCGTGATGGAACCATTCGTAGTTGAACATGCACCTTCTCCGCGCCGGAGCGCTGCGGGCAGCCGCGTCGTTTGCCGTAATCGCGTCCGCTCCAGTATCATCGACCCAATATGACGCCCGCCGAGAAAACAAGGCTCGTAAAGACCCTGGCGGTGGGACTGGGATTCGACCAGGTCGGGATCGCCCGCACCGTCCCCAGCCCCTGGAAAACGTATTATAGGCAATGGCTGGCGCGAGGACACGCGGGCTCAATGAGATACCTGCACGGAAACGCCGAGTTGCGCGAGAATCCTGCCCGCCTTCTTCCGGGAGCGCGCTCGGCGATCTGTGTCGCGCTTAGCTATTGGCGGGGGGCCTCGCTGGCGTCGAGGCCGGGCTCTCGCCCCGTTGGACGCGTTGCGCAATACGTGCGCGGTGCCGATTATCACCGCGTTCTACGTGCTATGCTCCAGGAGTTGCTGGCTCGGCTGCGTGAACGACTGGAGGAACCGTTTGGCCAGCGCGTGTTCGTCGATACGGGACCGGTTCTGGAGCGCGAGTTGGCCGCCGCCGCGGGGCTGGGCTGGATCGGCAAGAACACCATGCTGGTGCACGAGCGGCTTGGATCGTATCTATTTTTGGGAGAGATAGTTACAACGCTTGAACTGGAGCCGGACGCGCCGGTGACGGACCACTGCGGCAACTGCACGCGGTGTCTGGAGGCCTGTCCGCCGAGAGCGCTCCCGAAACCCTACCAGCTCGACGCCTCGCGCTGCATCTCGTACTTCACAATCGAGCACCGTGGCGAGGTGCCCGCAGAGTTTCACGAGCCCATCGGCAACTGGGTCTACGGCTGCGACGTCTGCCAGCAGGTCTGCCCATTCAACCGCCACGCGCCCGCGGGAACCCATCCGGAACTGACGGCCGACCGCATCCCGGAATATCTGCCGCTGCTCGATCTGCTGTGGCTCCGCAGCAGCGAATATCGCCGCCTGACGAACGGCACCGCAGCCCGCCGCGCCCGCCGCAACATGTGGCGCCGCAACGCGACGATCGCGCTGGGCAACGCAGAGAACATCGGCGAACCCGAAAAAAGGGCGCTCGCAGACGCCTGCGATGACGAGGATCCAACCGTGCGACACGCCGCTCAGCACGCGGCGAGGCGACGGCGGTCGTAGCAAGCAGGGCCCGCGCCCACCGAACGCGTCGTTCAGGCTGACGGCGCGGCGACACGGGGGGTGTGCCTGATCGTCCGCAGCGTCACGTCGAACCGCCCTGCGTTGGACACCGGGATTGTCCGTGCTGCCCGCGTGGCGGGCTACCAGACCTCTGACGGGACGACCGCGTGTTGGTGTTTGGGTGACGAAGTGGTGCAGTGCCGGGTTGCGTACGAAGACGCTCGAATCCGGATCGTGGATGAGTCTGTCCCCCACCCTTGAAAGGATGGGGCACCCAACGGCTACTCGCACGTCGTGCCGTAGTTGGCAAGCAAGGCGGCGAGGTCGGAGAGGTCCACATCGCCGTCGCCTTCGATGTCACCATCTTCGTAGCTGGCGCCGCTGGTGGTGCCGTAGTTGGCGAGCAGTTGCGCCAGGTCGGACAGGTCGACGTCGCCGTCGTAGTCGAGGTCGCCGAGGCATTCGCACGGCCCGATGGTGTTGTCGAGGATGCAACCGTCACCCTGCATACAGAAGGTGATGCAGTACGGATCCAGCACGCCCGCCACGTGGACCCGATCTCCCACCTCAAAACTCCCGTAGTTATCGAGGACGTAGACACCGCCGCTGTCGGCTTGGAACAAGACGCACTCGACACCCTGGATCAAGAGCCCGCAGTCCTCGAAGTCGCCGAAGCAGTCCGAGATCGTGTTATCGAGGATGCAACCGTCACCCTGCATGCAGAAGGTGATGCAGTACGGATCCAGCACGCCCGCCACGTGGACCCGATCTCCCACCTCAAAACTCCCGTAGTTATCGAGGACGTAGACACCGCCGCTGTCGGCTTGGAACAAGACGCACTCGACACCCTGGATCAAGAAGCCACAGCCGTCGAAGTCGTCCGCAAGTGCAGTCGGCGAGTTCAACCCGACGACAAGGGCTATTACGTTGGTTGCGCATGACATTCTCATTTCGCGGCCCTCCTGATTGTTTTTGTGGCGCGGGGTTGGAGCCCTCCGTTCGATATTGCTCCCCTAAGCCCATGCGGCGCATGTATTCTGCCCACCTAGGATCCCGCGTCAAGAGTTTTCAGGTAATGTGCCAGCAGTTCGATGCGGTTCTCGCGCCATCGTCGGGGCGTGGACTCCAGCGGGCGGCTGCGGCTTTGCGTGCTTCGCGACGGCGGGGGCGGCAATTGTGCGCGCACAGTGACGCGTAAAGGCGGGGCACCTGCAGGGAATTATGCTTCGCGACGCGGCGGATTGGTCAGGGCCGGCTCAATGTGCCCTTTGGCGTCGAAGAAGGTCAACTGATCGCGCTCGAAGACGTTCTTCTGAAAACTCGCGTCGATCGGGATCAGGTAGTCGCCGGTGAAGCACGCCGTACAGTAGTTGCTGTTCTGCGAATTCACGCAAGAGAGCATGCCTTCGAGCGACAGGTAGGCCAGTGAATCGACGCTCAGAAAGGCACGGATGTCCTCCACCTCGCGCTCATTGGCGATCAACTCCTCCCGCCGGGGGAAGTCGATGCCATAGTAGCAGGGGTGGCGGATGGGGGGGCTGGCGACGCGGAGGTGGATTTCCTTGGCGCCGGCGTTGCGGAGGGACTGCATTTTCCCGCGCGTCGTCGTGCCGCGGACGACCGAATCCTCGACGACCACCAGTCGTTTGCCCGCGACGCTGTCGCGGATCGGGTTGAGCTTGAGACGCACCGTGAGATCGCGGATGGTCTGGGTGGGCTGGATGAACGAGCGCCCGACGTAGTGGTTGGTCGTAAACCCGCGGCCCAGCGGAATGCCGGACTCCTGGTGATAACCCAACGCGGCACAGCGCGCGCAATTCGGCACGGGGACGACCATGTCGGCCTCCACGGGCGCCTCGCGTGCCAGAGCAGCACCCATCGCCCGGCGGACGAGATGGACACTCTCGCCGAAAACCCGGCTGGACGGATCGGCGAAGTAGATCAGCTCAAAGATGCACTGGGCCCGCGGGCAGCGCTCCGGCTCCACGAATCGGCGTGACTGAATCCCACTCCGCGAGAGCGTCACGATCTCACCCGGTGCCACGTCGCGGACGTATTCGGCGTTGACGAGGTCGAAGGCGCAGGTCTCACTCGCGACCACCCACGATTCACCGATCCGCCCGAGGCACAGCGGACGGTTCCCGGACGGGTCACGGGCGGCTTCGATTCGATCGGGGTACAGCAGGAGCAGGCAGTAGGATCCGGTCAAGTTTCGCAGGACGGAGGCGAGCGGATCGGGTTGCTCGCGAAACTCCAGGTCCGCCAGCATGTGCAGGATTACCTCGGTGTCCGACGTCGTGGTGAAAATCCGGCCGCGACGCTCGTAGTCCCGGCGCAGCGCGACAGCGTTGACGAGGTTCCCGTTGTGGCAGACCGCCGCCTGCCCCATCGCCGCGCTGACCAGCAGTGGCTGGGAGTTGGATTCACTGCACGAGCCGGTGGTCGAATAGCGCACATGTCCGATCGCCAGCGGGTTTTCCATTTTACGAAGGTCGTCTTGTTTGATGGCGTCGGTCAGCAGTCCCACGCCCGCGCTGCGTAGAATCGATCGGCCGTCGGCGGTGCAAATTCCGGCCGACTCCTGCCCGCGATGCTGCTGAGCGTAAAGCCCCAGGTAGGTCAGTTCGGCGGCGTCGGGATGGTTGGCGACCGCGAACAGCCCGCAGTGATGGCGAATCGACGACACACTCCACCTCGACTCCGCCGGGCAAAGTCTCGCAGCGGTGCGAGACGAAAGCCGCATCTTATCATATGCGTCAACACGCGCCATTGACCGGCCGCGCGCCTCCCCGATAATGGCATCGAATCGAGCGCGGTTTCGTGATCCCTTGCTGAGAAAGACTGGTGCGGTCCGTCTCTCCTGGTATTCCGAGTCTGCCCAGCACGGTGCGGGCGCCCGGCGGTCGAACCACGGCACCGCGGCGGCCTGCCGCCGGCTTCTCACTGACGCTGGTGGCGCTGTGCGCGGGGTTCACACCGCCGGCGTTGGCCCAGTTCGGACCCGACGAGGAACTGCTGCTGCCGGAGATGATCAGCACGCGGGACGTAGAAATGCGGGCCCGCTATGTCCGGCAGTGGCGCGAAGACGACGGCACGCTCGTGCTCATGTTCACCGGCGGGTTTCGCCTGGAGATGGGCAGACGGCGGCTTTCGGCAGACGACGCCGTCGTGTGGATTACGCCGAAACGCTCCGCGCCGGAGGGTCGCAAATATTACGAGTTGACGGTGTACTTGTCGGGGTCGGCTGAGGTGCGCGAGCTGGCCGGCACGACGATTGAAGACCACGCGCTGCTGGTGAGCAACCTGCGCACGTTCGGGCGCATCATCAAGCTGCACGACGCGCACTCGCCGGAGGTGCTGCACGACTCGCCTTTGTACCAGCGGGCGCTGCGCGATCGGACTCGGATCGAGGCGGAGCAGGCTCCGCCGCCTGAGGAAGTGAAGCCGCTGGAGGTTGCCCGACCGGCGGCGGTCCGAAGGCCGGAGCGGCCGCCCCCCACCGTCCGCTGGAGTCTTTCAAACGTTGATGCGGCCGAGACCGCCGAGGGCCGGATCGTACAGGTCGCCACGGGCGGGGTGTACTTTTCGCGCAGCGGCGGGCCGGACTCGCCCGTGCTCGAAATACGGGCCGACAACGCGGTGGTCTTTCTGGCCGAGGGCGCGGCGACACTTCTGGGAGCCGACCTGCGTGGTGAGACGCGCGAAGCGCCGGCCGAGCCGCCGGGACGCGAGGAAGCCCAACCGCCTTCCGCGCCGGTCGAGCGCCAAGAGCGGGAAAAGGCTGCCGAGCAGGCGGCGTTCGGCGTGCGCACCGGGCTTGTCAAGGAGATTGAAGCCGTTTACCTCGAAGGCGACGTAGTGCTCGCACTCGGCGACCGCTTCGTCCGCGCCAACCGCATCTACTATGACTTCGAGCGCGACCACGCGCTGGTTCTCGACGCCGTCTTTCGGGCCGACATCCCGGAACGCGGCATCCCGCTCTACCTCCGGGCCGACGAGATCCGGCAGCTTTCGGCGCGTGAGTTTGCCGCGCGCAACGCGCGCGTCAGCACGAGCGAGTTCTACACACCGCATTACCACGTCGGTGCCGAGCGGGTCTACATCCGCGATCGCACGGTGCGCGACGCGTCGGGCGAGCCGGCGGCGAACATCGCCTTTACGTACGAGCTGCGCAACTCGACGCTCAACGTCGAAAACGTGCCGATCTTGTGGTGGCCCTATGCCAAGGGCGACTTTGAAACGAGCGAGACGCTGATCCGTCGGTTCCGCACCGGCTACAGCGACGATTTCGGCGTCTCGGTCGAGACGGCCTGGTATCTGTTCAACCTGCTTGGCCTGCCACAGCCGCCCGGGTTCGACGCCACGTTCCGCCTCGATTATTTCTCTGAGCGGGGTCCGGCGGTCGGTATTGATGGCGACTATGAGCGTGAGGACTACTTCGGGCTGCTGCGCAACTACTACATTTATGACGAGGGCGAGGACAATCTCGGCCCGCTCCGCGACAACGTCCCGGACGACAAGAACCGCGGCCGGGTGCTCTGGCGACACCGGCACTACCTGCCGAACGACTGGGAAGCGACGCTCGAGATCGCGTATGCGAGCGACCCGGGCTTCCTCGAGGAGTACGAAAAGTCTGAGTGGTTCGAGGGCAAGGAACAGGAAACCGTCCTCTACCTGAAACGGGCCCGCGACACCGAGGCCATCAGCTTGCTGGCCAACTGGCGACTGCTCGACTTCGTCACCCAGACCGAGCACCTGCCCGACCTGACCTATCGCCGCATCGGCGATACCTGGCTCGATCCGGTGGTGCTCTATCACGAGTCGCGCGTCGGGGCGGTGCGCTTCCGGCCTGACGATCGGCGTTTCTTTGACGAGCGCCGGTTCAACAACGACGGGCTGACCGACGTGACCTTTCGTACGGACCTGCGCGAGGAGGCCGAGTTGCCGATCAAGCTTCCCGGGCTGAACATCGTGCCCTTCGCCACGGGGCGCGGAACCTACTGGGACGGGCAGCCGCTCGGTAGCGGCGGGCTGTGGCGCGGGCTGGGCGTCTACGGCATCCGCGGCGGGGCGTACCTCAGCCGCGTGTACGACAACATCCAGTCAAAACTGTTTGATATCGACCGCATCCGCCACATCATCCGGCCCCATTTCGTCGCCTGGTGGGCCCACAGCAACGCGCGCAGCACGATCATCACGCCCTTCGACGAGGGCATCGAAACCATCGACGACTTCTACGGTGCGATGTTTGGCGTGCGGCAGGTCTGGCAGACCAAACGCGGCGGCGAGGGGCGCCAGCGCACCGTCGATCTGCTGACGTTCGATCTCGAGGCCGGCTTCTTCGGCGACCGGCAGGACGAGCGTTCCAACGGCTATGCAAACCTGATTCGTCCTGAGGACAGTCGCACGCGGAATTACGTGTCAGGCGATCTGATCTATCGCGTGAGCGACACGACCAGCGTGCTCTACGAGTTCAACCTCGACGTCAACGACTGGAGTTTCGACCGGCACAATGTGTCGGTTGCGATCGAGCGCCTGCCGCGACTGGCGTACATTTTCGGCTGGCGGCATGCGGGCGACATCGACCTCGACCTGGCCGGTGGCGGATACAACTACAAGCTCAGCGAGAAGCACATCACCGCCTTCCGCCTCTGGTACGACATGGACCGCGGCGAGCTCGGCGAGATCGCCGTGGCCTACGTCCGCAAGCTACCGCGCTGGTACTTTGCAGTGAACTTCGAGGTCAACGAGGTCTTCGACGACTTCACGCTGTCGGTCTCGCTCTGGCCGGAAGGCATCCCCGAATGGACGCTCGGCTCGCGGCGGTTCACGGGCCTGAGCACGACGACCGGAATTAGACCGTAGCGCCAAACGTGGGCAGCGGGTAGCATCGGCGTCTCGCCGGTACGCGTAGCGGCCCGCGCCCCCGCGCGGCCGTCCATCAGAGCCCGAAGCGCAAGCGAGGGACGCGGCGCCAACACTGCCCCTTGCGAATCGCTTGCGCATCCTGCCAACTACAAACCTATGACCACGGGGACCCTGCCCACCACCGAACCGGCGCCTCGCCCGCCGCCGCGAGTCATTCGGGTCCCCCGGCCCGACGGTTTGACCAGCCCGCCGGCGCTGGTCGCCACGCTCGCTCTTGCTCTCCTGGCCATCGGCTTCGTCGCGTTTTGCCTCGGCTGGGCTCTGGGGTCCTGGGCAGTCTCGATCGGCGTTGCGGCCCTGCTCAGCTTCGGCATTGTGGCTTGGTGGTGGCCGCGGCACAGGAAACGCTGCAAGGAGCGCCAGCGCGCCTACGTGGCGAAACTGCGCGAGCGCGGCGAGGACCCCGTCGCCGTCGAGTTCGCCGCCCGCTGGAAACGTCGCGGCAGGGGCATCTCCGATGGGGACGTGAAAGGGATTCTGGCGAGCTCACCCACGCCAGAACCAACCTGCGCGCATGTCGTGTGCCTCGGGATGATCGACGTACCCGAGGTGAACGACGTGTTCTTCGAGCCGGAGATCATCACGCCGACCCGCTACATGGGGCGCCAAATGGTTTTCATCCCGATTGCCGGCGTGCTGATCTTCGTGTGGGTGCTTCAAAAGACCGGCGTCCTGCCGTTCCGTTTCGTTCAGCTTAGCAGCTTCGGCTACCTGTTATGGATGGGCGCGGCGGTGGGCGGGGCGTGGGTCTGGCGGAGCGCGGTCCGGCCGACGTACATTCGTATGGCGCCGGGCATCATCCAGATCCTGGCGTACCGCTACCGCCGAGCCAAACCGACCATCCGCAGCTACCCGATGGATGGCCAAACCCTGGCCGTCCTGCGCGGGAAAGCGACCGGCAAGAAGGGCCACAGTCTCGCGCTGACGCTCATGCGTGGCGAACAAAAGGAC